>DAONFN010000135.1:0-1443 GCA_035403625.1 Bacteroidales bacterium | reverse complement strand
GCTGTTTTTTTTCTCATCCGCTTTCCTGATTCACTATTCACCGTATTTTTGCATCAACCTTAACAGGAATGAAAATCCCGATTTTCCCGTATCTCCCGGCGTTTGTAATCAATATCTTGCTGATCCCTGCCGGATATTCGCAAACGATGATGGCTACATCCCCCCATACCCCGGTGAATCCCGGATTACACCTTCAATCGGGACGGATTGAACGATTGGAGTCATTCCCGTCGAAGTTGGTGGATGCAAGAAATGTGGATATCTGGCTGCCGGATGGTTACGGAACGGACAACACGCGGTATGATGTGATTTACATGCACGACGGCCAGATGCTCTTCGACCCGGCTGTGACCTGGAATAAGCAGTCGTGGGAAGTCGATTCGATCCTGGGACGGCTGATCGGATCGCGGCGGATCCGCCCCTGCATCGTGGTCGGGATATGGAATAACGGGGGTTACCGTCACATTGAGTTCATGCCGCAGCGGGCACTGGACTACCTGACACCGGAAGAGCGGAAGAGGATCCTTTCCTATTCAACGCCAGAAAAGGGTTTGCTCTACCGGGGCGAGCCCAGGGCCGACAAGTACCTGAAATTCCTGGTTACCGAACTGAAACCTTTCATCGACCGCCAGTACCGCACCCGAAGCAACCGGCGGCATACCTTTATTGCCGGGTCGAGCATGGGCGGCCTGATCTCCCTGTATGCGATCTGTGAATACCCGCGAATCTTCAGGGGAGCTGCCTGTCTTTCCACCCACTGGACCGGCACCTATTACGCAGCAGGCAACCCCGTACCGGGTGCCATGGCTGCCTACCTCGAAGACCATCTCCCCTCCCCCGCATCGCACCGCATCTATTTCGACCTGGGATCGGAAACCCTCGACTCGCTTTACGCCCCTTTCCAGGACATGATCGACCGGGTAATGAAGAACAAGGGATTCGGGGAAAAGGAATGGATCACCCGAAGGTTTCCCGGGGAGAATCATTCGGAAAATGCCTGGCGGCGGAGGTTTGAGATTCCGGTAGTATTTTTCTTGGGAAGGCTGGATGGCAGACAGTCGCATTAAAAGCCAGGCGCCTGAACCTGCAGTAACAACGAAAAGAAATCAACATAATTCATCTCACAGAATCCTGATCATGAGCAAAATAATCTCTGCGCCTCTGCGTCTCTGCGGTTTTATTGCCGTCGTGTTCGCCCTCCTCATCCCGTCAGGTGCGATCGCGCAAAAGGCAGTGGCCGGCAAATCCGACTCCCCGCCCGAGTGGTCCAAACATGCCATCTGGTACCAGATCTTCGTGGAGCGGTTTTACAACGGCGATGCCTCCAACGACCCGAAACCCGCCAACATCAACATCCCTCCGCTGGGAGTGATCGCCCCGGAAGGATGGAAGATCACCCCGTGGACGCAGGACTGGTACGGCCATGACAGCTGGTGGATGAAC
>DAONFN010000134.1:0-7681 GCA_035403625.1 Bacteroidales bacterium | reverse complement strand
CGTGCCGATGATGATGATCCCCTTATACCCCGCATCCACCAGCGCATCGATCACGTCGGGCTGCATGTTGGTGTAGTAGTAGATCATCGTGACCTTCTCTTCGTAATATGGAAGGATCTTTACGTTGCGATCGGTGCGACGGCGCAGGTAGTCGGGCTGGATCGGCACCACCCCCTGGCGGCTGACGGTGGCGATCGGAGTGTCGCCGATGGTCCGGAAGGTCGAACGGTACGACGAATGCATCTTGCGCACCCGCGTGCCGTTGTGCAGGAATCCGTATTCATCCGAAGTGGGACCGAACATGCACACCATCACCCCGGCGATGTCGCCGTGACCGGCTGCGGTGGCCGCATGCATCAGGTTCAGCGCGGCGTCGGAGCTGGGGCGGTCGGAAGAACGCTGGGAACCGACCAGGATAATGGGTACCGGAGGGTTCTGCACCATAAAGGTCAGGGCGGCAGACGTGTAATGCAACGTATCGGTGCCATGCCCGATGATGATCCCGTCAACGCCCTTCTCGATCTCGTTTCCAATGGCTACCGCCAGCTTTTTATATTGCTCCGGCCCCATGTTCTCGCTGAAAACGGCAAAGAGCTTTTCAGTGGTCAGGTTGCAGATGTCGGCCAGTTCGGGCACGGCGCCGTAAAGCTCGCCCGGCGAAAAGGCCGGGATGACGGCCCCCGTACGATAATCGAGCCGGGAAGCAATGGTCCCGCCCGTTCCGAGCAACTTCACATTCGGTTTTTCTTTCGAATAGGGAAACTCCTTCTCGGGGATTTTGTAGATGGCTTTTTTATAACCCAGTTCGGTAATGTTGGTGATCCCGGCAATATCGACCCCGATGTTATAACCGGTGAAGATCTTCAGCACGAGGTGTTTGTCGTCGGTGTTCTCGGCCCTGGGAAGAATGGTCCCTTCGAAGTCGCCCCGGGTGCTTTCGACTTTCACTTTCGCCCATACCCGGGCATTGAATTTCTGCAGAACGGCGAGCGCCCTGCCTTTATAACCCTGAAAAATGTCTTCGCTCATGTCAGTTGGAGAAATGGTAAGTGGTATGTCGAGCTAATGCCTGCTGCCGGTTGCCGGATGCAACAGACTCCGTCAAATGTTAACAGCCTTACTTAAATCGGCAAGCGGCATATTGCCTGTCGCCAGCCGGCTAAGGCTTCCCATGACCCAGCGGTGACCGGCTGAGTCGTCGCGCGAGGTCCGTGTTTCCCGGTATTTCTTCTCCAGGAAAGGAACCTTTTCAAGAATATCCTGCCGCGAAACCTGCCGGAAGTTGAGGGTGGTCAGGATCGATTCAAAATCCATCTTGGGATGATAGTAGAGATGAGGCAGCATCCGTTTGGCCAGTACCGGCTCGATCCCCTTCCCTTTCAGGAACCGGAGCATCTCCAGTACCTGGATATAAGAGAACCCGGGCACCATGGGCGATTGTCCCTGGAGGTGCTTCAGCGTATGCGCAAAGAGTGCGGCCGTGAACCGGGGCGTAATTCCCAGGTCCCGTTCCGCCTCTTCCAACAGGGGTACCAGGTTGTTCTTCAGCAGGTAGGTATGCGTGTCCTCCGGCACGTTCCAGGCCGCCAACTGGGCGATCCGCTCAGAAACGAATTTCGGTAGGGTCTTCTTCGCAGCCTCTATATCCTCATCTTCGAGCGGGATCGGTGCCGAATCGGTGTCGGGGTACATGCGGTCGGCCCCGGGAAGGACCCGCTCAAAAATGGTAGTGCCGTCGGGCATCGATTTGCGGGTTTCGTTGGGAACACCGGCAAAGGCCATCCGGCAACGTTCTTCGATGGTCTCGATGGCGGTTTTAATATCGTCGGAAGGGCCCCAGAAGATGATCTGGCCATCATCCGGACCACTGCCCAGCAGGTTTCTCACACGATCCCATGCTTTTTCGCCCAGGGTATCGTCGGCCATTTCGGAATGGATCATGTTCGGCTTTTCGATGCAGGCGATCACCTTCAGCCGGTCGGAAAACTCGTCGGCGAACATGCGTCCCGGTTGGGTGAAATGCGAAAGCGCACCCTTGAATCCCGGAAGGTTCACGAACCAGATCTCCAGCGTAGTGTTCTTGGGCAATCCCACATTCTCCGGCTTCAGGTCCTTGGCCCGGGCCTGTTTCACGACGGGCTTCCAGGCGGCGGTGTCGGGAACCGACTTCAGCAACTGCTCGCGGAGGGCCAGCAAAGCCCATTGCCGGAAGGCTTCGTTGTGGGTCAGCTCCGGCATCCAGCCGGTATGCGCCACCCCCTTGATCTCCACGCGTGTCCCGCCTTTGCAGCTCACATTGACGTCGGCGCGGGTCGACCCGATGCCCGTGCGGACCTTGCCGGTGCTTCGGTTGAGGAAACGGATGTAATCGGCGCACTCCTTTACCTCTCCGGGATTCTTGAGGTCGGGATGGGTAACGGTCTCGATGAGGGGCATCCCCAGACGGTCGGTGCGGTAAATACGCACATGACCGATATCGGATACTTCGCGGCAGGAATCCTCCTCGAGGCTGAGCTGGATCAGCCGCACTTTCTTGTTTTTCAACTGGATCTCCCCGTCGACGCCGATGATGGCGGTGCGCTGAAACCCGGTCGGAATGGAACCGTCGAGGTACTGCTTTCGGGTGATATGGACCTCGCCTACAACCTTGAGTTTGGAGAGGAGCGAAATTTCGATGGCCTGGGTGAGCGCCTGCCGGTTCAGCGGAAAAGGTGGCGTGTCGTCGACATCGTAGGTGCAGGCCGTTTCATTCTTGATGCGGTAAACGATGTTCTTGCGCGTGCGGAATTCCATCAGGGCAGTGCCGTCGTACTCGCCGAGTTCGCTCAGCGTGGGCCGCATGTGGCGGATCAGTTCGGCGTCGTAGGAATCCTTGCCCTGGTAGATCCCTGCCGGGCACCGACAGAAGAGTTTTTCGCGGGTGTTCAGTTGCTGGTGGACCTCCAGACCCGACATGAACCCGATACGGTCATAATCGGCCTGGGTGGCCTCCTTCCTGGTTACATATCCGATCTTCTGCCTGGTTTCGTTGAAGTTCTGTCGCGGATCGAAGGGTTTGTTCATGGGATGAGCGGAAATAGTGAAATGAGGAGACAAAATTACCCATTTTGTTCAATCCCCCGGGCCGTTGTTCATTACTTTTGGAAACAATGACTTTCGTATCTTTGCGGGTCCATCCCCACCCCTTTCTCATGCCGCGTTGCCTCCTGGTCCTGTTGTCGTTTCTCTGGCTCTCCGCGGGTGCCCAGGAGCCGGTCGTTACGAAGATCCAGTATGCCGGCGATGTGTGGGAATTCAATAAGGATATCTACCCCGACGGCCCCCGTATCCTCGGTCATGTGATAATGAGCCACGACAGCGCCTACCTCTATTGCGACAGCGCCTATGTAAACGAAGCCGGCAACCGCATGATCGCCTACGGGAATGTACGGCTGATGCTGAGCGACACGCTGAACCTCTACAGCGACTCGGGCCGCTACGACGGCAACACCCGCATCGCCAATGCCTACAGCAACGTCAGGCTGATCGACAACCAGACCGTCCTCACCACCGATACGCTGGTGTACAACCGCAACACCCACATCGCGCAATACGACTACTGGGGCAAGATCGTAAACGACAAAAACAACCTCGTCAGCCGGCACGGCTACTACTACACCAGCATCAAGGAGTTCTTCTTCAAAGAGAAGGTGATGCTGCGCAATCCCGACTACCGGATGTACTCCGACACGCTGAGGTACAACACCCACACCGAGATCTCCTACTTCTTCGGTCCATCGCACATCATCAGCAACGACAAAACCGACTCGATCTATTGCGAAAACGGCTGGTACGATACCCGTAAGGACATTTCCCGCTTCCGCGAACACGCGAAGATCTACCACGAAGCGACGATGATCACGGGCGACAGCATCTATTACGAGCGGAAACCGGGATTCGGGCAGGTGTTCCGCCACGCAGTGCTGCTCGACACGGTGCAGGATATCGTGATGCTGGGGAATTACGGGGAACTGCGCCGGCAGGAGGGATTCGCCTTCATGACCGACAGCGCCGTGGGGGTGCTGGTAGAGAAGAAAACCGACTCACTCTTCCTGCATGCCGACACCGTTCATGCCACCTTCGATTCAGCAAACAAAATCCGGAATGTGCATGGTTATTACAAAGCGAAGTTCTTCCGTCACGATCTGCAAGGGCTGTGTGATTCGCTGGTGTATCTCAGCTCCGATTCCACGATCAGCATGTACCGCGATCCTGTCATCTGGTCGGATTCGAACCAGTTGTCGGCCGATTCCATCCGCCTGACCATTTTCGGGGGGAAGGCCGATTCGCTGAAGATGTACGGCAATTCGTTCATCATCTCGCGCGACGATTCTGTAAGCTTCAACCAAATCAAGGGGAGAAATGTGCTGGCCAAGTTCCGCGACAACGAATTGTACAAGATCCAGGTGATCGGCAATGCCGAATCGATCTACTGGGCCCGGGAAGAGGATAAAAGCCTGATCGGCATCAACGTGGCCGTTTCGGGTGAAATGCTGATCTTCCTGGATAAGAGCAAAGTAAAAACCATCACCTATATTGATAAACCCGAAGCCCATCTGTACCCCGAGCCCAGCCTCTCACCCAAAGAACGGAAGCTGAAGGATTTTCATTGGGAAGAAGCCCGCCGGCCGATGAAAAAGGAGGATATCTTCGCCTGGTGATCGCCCTTCCTCACCCTTCACATACTTCGACGGATTCTTGTGAATGCTTCGATAATCGTACGTTGAGTATTCTCCGGAGAGAAGGTGAAAATGTACGGAATATTTCCTATTTTTATCATCGCAAATTTTCCTGTGCAATCACATTTCGAAACTTGAATCCCACGATCAGATTATTGGCAATCGATGACCATCCTTTGATTCTGGATGGGTTGCGTTCCAAGTTCAGGCTGAACCATGATTCCATCGTCGTCACCTGCACGGCGGCCTCGGTTGAGGAGGCAATCGCAGGAAACCGGGATACCCTTTTCGATATGATTCTTCTTGACCTGTATCTGCCGGATACCGATCCACTCGAGAACATCGGTCGTTTAATCCGGCGATTTCCGGGGAAACCCGTCGTCATCCTCACCGGAGAAGAAAACATTTACTGGAAAGTAATGACCGCCAAGGCAGGCGCCAGGGCTTACCTGACAAAAATTCAGAGCAGAAAAGAGATGGTGGCTCAACTCAACCGCGTTGCAGCGGGTGAAAACCTGCTTCAGGAACATCTCATGACCGAAACAGGGTCGTCGGAAACAAGCCTGGACTCACGGTATTTCATTTTGATGCCCACCGACAGGGCCATACTCAGAAAATTGGCTGACGGAATCCCCCAAAAGAACGTGGCCCGCGATCACAACCTGACCCAATCGGCCCTGGAAAAACGGCTAAAAGTGCTGAGAAAGCAATTTCAGGTGGCAAATACCCTGGAACTGATACGCGTTTGTGAACAACTACGGCTGCTGAACCGTTATTATGCACAATCAATTCCCGAAAGATAACATTACAATTTTTACATGCGCATCCTGAATTCCGGTAGCCGGAGTTTTCCATCCATCCATAAACTCAAATGTTGATTCTCAACTAATTGATACTGGATCAACGATAATTGAACTCAAAGGAGTTCAGTTTTTTTTCCGGATTTCCTCCCTTGCCTTTCAGGCTTTATCGAATTAAATTTATAAGCAAATGTAAGGGTTGTTTATGCACCTTACGCAAACTAACATGCCTGGCTTAAGAAATCGCCCGGTGTTTGTGTCCGGTTCAGCAGAATATGATAAAACCCCCGATCCAGTTGAAAGTCAACCATACTCGCGATACAATCAACCGTCAAAAAGAAAGGGGGTAAGATGCAAAAATAGCATAATCTCATTTACGGTCACCGCTTATCAAAAATTCAAACAACCACTCTTATAATTCTTTTACCATGAAGAAAACATTTTACATATTTCTATATCTATGTTTTAGTCTCTACCGGTTGGATGGGTACACACAAACGACCCATCAATTTCCGGATGGAAAAATTATTTTCGAGGACGAAAACTCTAACCTGACAAATGTTACAACCACCGATTCGCTTAGGATCCTAAAAGACGTAATTCTGGTCAAGTATGATAGCATACTAACACTTGATGCCATTAATTCCGTCGAGAAAAAGTACTCTTTAAACAGAAGGTATACTTGCCTGACCGGATGGATTCTTTACGATGTTCCCGACAGCAGTACCATCATTACTCTGGCAGATTCAATGATGCTTACGAAGGAAGTTTAAAATTCGAGTAAATTATAAAATCCCCTTGATGTCTTCAGCCCCTCCGGTATCACCAGATGATCCGGAATACTATAATCAATGGCATCTTTATGATGAATTCGGCATCCATGCACCTGAAGCCTGGGAAATTACCACGGGCTCCGCTTCATTGCAAGTCGCTGTACTTGATAATGGAATAAACTCGAATTACCCTGATTTGTTGCCCAATTCCTTGGGATGGGATTTTACAACAAATCCCCCTAACCCAAATGTCTTTCCAAATGATTGTGAAGAATATCATGGTACCGCGATTTCATCTATTATCGCTGCAAAAACGAACAATTCCTATGGTATTAGTGGAATTGCCGGAGGATGGAATTCAGATCCGGTAACAATTGTTATGTGTAAAAATGGAGCACACGGTTCTACGAATACAGCCGCAAGCACAGCTGCAATTGATTGGGCGGTGCAACAGGGTATCAGGTTGTTCAATTTCAGCTGGGGAGACAAGATGGATAATGGAAATTGTTCCACTCCTGCAAGTTATTTAGATGAGGAGATGGATATGGCGTATTTTAAATTCGGGGCAATCATGTTTGCGGCTGCAGGTAATGACGACAAAGACCAAGGGGTTTCATGGCCTGCATGTAAGCAAACAGTTATTAGTGTCGGAGGAACAGAAGAGGATGGATCGCGATGGCACAATTTAAAAAAAGGATCGCATTATGGCCCTAATACAGATATTTCAGCCCCGGGTGCTCCAATATTTATCAACAAGCTGTATTATGGAGAACCGCAAATTTATGAACAAGCATCGGCCACTTCCTATGCAACACCGATGGCCGTTGGTGTTGCAGCCCTGATGCTTTCAGTAAATCCATGCCTAACCAATGTCGATGTGCAGGATATTATGCAAAAAACCGCCGACAAGACTGGTGGATATGATTATAACTGGGATCTTTCCAGGCCTGGTCACAGTAAGGAACTGGGTTATGGGAAAATCAACGCCTATGAAGCGGTAAAAATGGCTTCAGAATTGATGACCGAAATCGCCGCAAACGAAACCGTGGTATTCGACGAACCGAAATGGTTTACGCATGATCTTACGCTGCAGGCTGGTTCTTCGCTGACAATAACCTCAACGGTCAAATTCTGTGAACACAAGAAAATAATCGTAGAACCCGGCGCCCAACTGATTATCGACGGCGGTACGCTGACCTCAACCTGCCCGGGGTTCTGGGGCGGTATCGAGGTAAGGGGAAATGCCGCCCTGCCGCAGTACCCGGTTTCCAACCAGGGGTACGTTCAGGTTATACATAATGGCCGTATCGAACGGGCCAATCCCGGCATCCACTCCGTCAATGGCGGCCTGGTGGTGGCAACCGATGCGGTATTCCTCAACAACAGGCGG
>DAONFN010000133.1:0-7687 GCA_035403625.1 Bacteroidales bacterium | reverse complement strand
GCCCAGTTCTTCCTGGCCGGGACGACACGCCAACCCGCGCCACCTGCCAACCGGTACCCATTCCTGGAAATCAGGCGCGATTCGGGATCAATCATCCTATCCAACAGCCTTTTTCGGGTGTCATTCGATCAATCAACCGGAACGCTGACCTCCTGGAATTTCAGCGGCACCGAACTGATCACTGCCGGACCGCTTCCTAATTTCCGCCGTGCTCCCACCGACAACGATATCGGGAACCGCATGTTCGAGCGGTGTAAACCCTGGTTTGATGCGTCTGAAAACAGGAGGTTGGATGGTTTGGATACCCGGAAATCGTCCGAGTTCGAAACAGTGGTGACGGCACAGTACACGTTTCCCGACGAAATTGCCACCGAAACGGTTGAATACAGAATACAGGCCAACGGAAAGATCACGATTACCACGACCCTCAAACCCCTCCGCGAAAAGCTTCCGGAGATCCCCCGGTTCGGGCTGAACATGAGGATCCTCCCTGAGTTTCGTAAAGTGACCTGGTACGGTCGGGGCCCGTGGGAAAACTATTGCGACCGGAAAACCGCCTCCTATTTCGGCATCTACTCTTCCACCCCGGAGGAGCTTTTCACCCCGTATGTCCGTCCACAGGAAAATGGGTACCGCACCGAAGTCAGATGGGCGACCTTTACGACAGAGAAAGGTCTGACGCTGAAGATCTCAGGAGCTCCCGACTTCTGTTTCAGCGCACTCCCCTATACCTACGACGATCTCAAAGGATTTAAACAGGGAGGGAAGCACCTTCATGACCTGGTAAAACGGGATTTCATCGACCTGAACATCGACTACGGCCAGATGGGGGTCGGCGGGGATGACAGCTGGGGAGCCCGGACACACGAACAGTACACCCTGCCTGCGAAGGAGTACCGTTATACGTTTACGATGGAGGGGATCAGGTGACGGGTGAAAAAGTAACAGAGTAACAAAGTAACAAAGTAACAAAGGGACATAGGGACTGCCGACTGCCGACTGCCGGCTCATGCCATGTGGCATTTCAGGGAGCGAAGCGGCGGATATCGTCGGCGCTGATGGGGTTATCGCACAGGATGGCAAGCCGTTCGACCACATTTTTCAGTTCGCGCACATTGCCGGTCCATTTCATCGCCTTCAGCGCATCGACGGCGTCAGGGGTCAGCTCCATAGCGGGCTTTCCCATGCCTGCGCAATATTCCGCCAGGAAATGTTCCGCCATGAGGGGAATGTCGTCGGTTCTTTCACGCAGGGGCGGAACGTCGATCACGATCACACTGAGCCGGTGGTAAAGGTCTTCCCGGAAGGTCTTCCCGGCAATCTCCTCTTTCAGGTTCTTGTTGGTGGCGGCCACTACGCGTACATCCACCGGGATCTCCTTTTCACCGCCCACCCGGGTGATCTTATTCTCCTGCAGGGCGCGTAGTACCTTCGACTGGGCGGAGAGGCTCATATCTCCGATCTCATCCAGGAAAAGGGTGCCTCCGCTGGCCTGCTCGAAATCTCCCTTGTGCTGTTTGATGGCAGAGGTAAACGACCCCTTTTCGTGGCCAAACAGGTTACTTTCGATCAGTTCTGAAGGGATGGCCGCACAATTCACCTCGATGAAAGGACCGTTGGCGCGATTGCTCAGTGCGTGCAGGTGCCTGGCCACCAACTCTTTTCCGGTTCCGTTCTCCCCTGTGATCAGCACGCGGGCATCGGTGGGCGCCACCCGGGCGATCATGGTCCGGATCCGTTCCAGCGGTTCACTCCTTCCGATCATCTCGTACGACGCCCCGATCTTCCTTTTCAGCACCCGGGTCTCATCCACCAGCCGGGTCCGGTCCAGGGCATTCCGAACGGTCACGAGCAGCCGGTTCAGGTCGATCGGTTTGGCAATATAATCGTAAGCGCCCTTCTTGATCGCCTCCACCGCCGTATCGATGGTCCCGTGGCCGGAGATCATGATGACCGGTATGTCGCTGCTCCCGAGTAACCGCGTCAACACTTCGATCCCATCCACTTTCGGCATTTTTATATCGCACAGGATGGCGTCGAATTTCTGCTGCTTTGCCATGTCCAGTCCTGCCTGACCATCGGGGGCCTCCTCCACGATGTACTTTTCATATTCCAGGATCTCCCGGAGCGTGTTCCGGATACTTCTTTCGTCGTCGATGACCAGGATTTTATGCATAGGCGTTCCAATGTTGGATATCCATAGGGGGGGGTGCCCAAATAAGATGCAAATGTAGGTAAGATTGGGTAATTTTGCAGGGTGATGAAAATGCCGGTCATCGTTGTATTTTTTATTCTCCTTGCGGGATGGAAAGGGATTGCGGCGCAATCCGGACCCGGAACCGGAAGGCCGGAAGGAATGCTGCTCTATCCCTGGGCGGGAGGATTGAACTCGTGCCAGTTCTGTTCCATCGACCTGAACCTGGACGGAAGAAACGACCTTCTGCTGTTCGACCGTCACGGGAACCGGAAGCTGACTTTTATCAACCACGGTACCCCGAATACCATCGACTACACCCTCGAACCGGAGTATGCCCGGTCGTTACCCGAGCTGCATGACTGGGTGATCACGGCCGATTTCGATTGCGACGGGAAGATGGACATCTTTACCTACGGCAACGGTGGGGTCAGGGTATTCCGGAACACCTCCGGCGCCACCCTCAGCTTTACCCTGGTAACCGACCTGCTCGAATCCTTCTACTACACCGGCAAGGTGGGCATCCTCGTCACTCCGGTCGATTATCCGGCGATTGCCGATATCGACGGAGACGGCGATCTCGATTTTCTGACGTTCTTCGGGCTCGGATCGTTCGTCGAATACCACCGGAATCTGTCGATGGAGAAGTACGGCCATTGCGACAGCCTCGATTTCCGGCTGGAAGATCCCTGCTGGGGAAAGTTCAGAGAGAGCGAATGGGGAAACCGCATCACCCTCAATGCCGGATGTGAGGATGCACGGAGTACGATGGATGATATACGAGTGAAGGAACGGCATACGGGATCCACGATGCTGGCGATCGACCTTAACCATGACGGGCTGAAGGACCTGGTTCTCGGGGATGTCGATTTTCCCGGGCTTATCGCACTCTACAATGGAGGAACTCCCGATTCGGCCCATATGATCGCCATGGACACCCTTTTTCCGGCTCCGGATCCCGTGCATCTTTTCTCTTTCCCGGTTGCAAGTTCCCTCGATATCAACAACGACGGGCTTAATGACCTGCTTGTATCGCCGTTCGACCCTGCCTTCCATATCGCCGACAACTATCATTGCATCTGGTTTTACCGGAACACAGGTTCCCCGGGCCAACCCATTTTCGAAAAACAACCGGGAACACTTTTCCGCGACGAAATGATGGACTTCGGCACCTCTTCCCACCCGGTGCTGTATGACGTCGACTGTGACGGGCTGACAGATCTTCTGGTTGGCAATTACGGCCTGTACGATTCATCGGCCTATCTCAAGGGAGTGCTTCATTCCTGGTATTCTTCCCGGATCGCCTATTTCCGGAACACCGGCACAGCCTCGGCTCCTGTCTTCAGCTTTGTGACCGACGACCTGGCCGGGGTCTCGCAACTGAAAATCACCGGAGTTTACCCTGCCCCGGGAGATGTCGACGGTGACGGGATCACCGATCTCCTGGCAGGGCAGCAGGATTCGTCGCTCATCTTTTTCCACGGAACAGGAATCGTACAGGGAGTGCCGGTTTTCGAGCCCCCGGTGTTCGGCTGGCAGGGGCTGCGACCCGGAAATTTCAGTGCCCCGCAACTGTTCGATCTCGACAAAGACGGTCTGACAGATGTGATCGTTGGCAGACAGGACGGGAAGCTGAGTTATTACAGGAATACCGGGAAAATAACGAACCCCGGTTTCACCCTCATCACTCATTCTCTTGGAAATGTGGATGTTTCAAATCCACTAATATCGTACGACGGATTCTGCACTCCCTGTTTCACCCGGAAACCGGATGGCGGCACATTTCTCATCGCCGGATCAGACGAGGGGCACCTGCGATGGTACGAAGGTATCGACGGCAACCTCACAGGGAGTTTCACCGAAGAGACCGGGCTGTTTTCGTGGCTGTCCCTTACCCCTGCCGATTCCCTGTTCGGCTGGCAAACCTCACCGGCAGTCTCCCATCTTACCGACAACGAATCGTTTGATCTGATCACCGGAAATTTCTCCGGCGGGCTGAATTACCTTACCAAACGGTCGCCGGCCACAATCATCCCGGCCACCGGCGAGCTCGTGCGGGAACACGCTTTCCACCTGATGGTCAGTCCGAACCCGGCCGATCAGCAGGTGATGGTTTCCATTTCCTCCCCCCATGGGTCCAGCCTGCAGGGTATGGTCACCGATCTGACCGGCCGGACCCTCCTGCAATTCCATCTCCGGGAGCACATCCTCCTCGACCTTTCCGGCATCCCCTCCGGCCTCTACTTCGTGAAGGCCGGTGAATCAGTTGCGCGGCTGGTCATTCTCCATCCTTGATTTCATTAGACTGCCGATTGGCGGGTTAGCGGTCCGGCATACGGGCGGCCATGCATGGTTACGAATCACCCGTTGCCCGTCATCCGTTTCACTTCTCCCGTCACTTCCTTCCCATTTTCCCCCTTCCCGGTGGAAAAAAGTTATTAACAGTGGAGCGAAGTGGAGGGTAGTGGAGTTTTTTTATCTATATTTACACTCGCAAAAACAACGGGTGTCAACGACCAACCTCATCGGCGAATACGAATGCCGGCTTGACGATAAAAGCCGCATCATTCTTCCTGCAGCGCTTAAAAAGCAAATCCCGCAGGAAGCCCAGGACAAGTTCGTCCTCAATCGCGGTTTTGAAGGTTGCCTGGTACTTTATCCGCAGAATGTCTGGGATGAGACCATCCGGAAGATGAACCGGCTCAACCTCTTTGTAAGGGACCACCGGCAGTTCGTCCGTGCGTTCAATAACGGCGCCACGCCGCTTACGCTTGACAGCCAGAACCGGCTGCTGCTGCCGAAATCCCTGCTTGACTACGCTTCGATCGAACGCGAAATCATCCTTTTCGCCTATGCCGACCGGATCGAGGTCTGGAACAAGAAGACCTACATGGAGCTGGTTTCCAAAGAACCCGAGGATTTTGCCCAACTGGCCGAGAAAGTAATGGGAAACCCTAGCATAAGTACCGGCGATGACTTACCATAGAAGCGTCCTTCTCGAAGAAAGCATCTCCCTGCTGGGAATTAAACCCGGCGGAATTTATGTCGACGCCACCTACGGAGGCGGCGGGCATTCGCGCGAGATCCTGGCCCAACTGGGTGAAGGGAAACTGGTAGCTTTCGACCAGGACGAGGAGGCTCTTGACAATCGCATCGACGACCCCAGGCTGGTCATGGTCAACGCCAACTTCCGTTACCTGCGCAATTTCCTCAAACTGCACCGCGCCTCCCCCTGCGACGGGATCCTGGCCGACCTCGGTATTTCATCCCACCAGATCGACCACGCCGAACGCGGTTTTTCGACACGCTTCGACGGACGGCTCGACATGCGGATGGACCGGAAAAAGCCCCTGACGGCCCGGACCATCATCAACGAGTACCCTGAAAAGGAACTGGTCCGGCTCTTCCAGGAATACGGAGAGATCCGCAACGCCCGTAAACTCGCCATGCGGATCGCCGAATCCCGCCACAACCGGCCCATTGAATCGACGGCCGAACTCTGTGAGATCGGAAACTCCTGCGCCGAACGGGGCCGGGAGAACAAATACCTGGCCCAGCTTTTCCAGGCGCTCCGCATGGAGGTAAACCAGGAGACCGAGGTCCTGCGGGAATTTCTCCGGCAGGCATCCCAGGTGCTAAAACCCGGTGGAAGGCTGGTGGTCATCGCGTACCATTCGCTGGAAGACAAGCTGGTCAAGAATTTCATCCGGACCGGCGACTTTGAAGGCACACTGACAAAAGATTTTTACGGGAACATCATCGCCCCGCTGAAGGCGATCAACCGAAAGGTGATCGTCCCATCCGATGAGGAGATCGCGGAAAACAACCGGGCTCGCAGCGCTAAACTGCGTGCGGCAGAAAAAGTAGCATGATCAGGGACAACAGGAAATACGCCGACAACGAGGAAACCCTGGCCGGAAATCCATTACCGGAACCGGGCGCCGAGCCCCCCATGCCCCCTGAGGAAGCCGCCCCTGTTGCCGAGAAGGTCAAGGCGACCCGGAAAACCAGCAAGAGCCGGAAGGCCGTCCAGGATTTCCTGGGAGGCGATTACCTCTCACGCGAATGGGTTACCGGCAACCTGGCCTTCATCTTTTACCTGGCTTTCCTGGGCATGATCTACATCGCCAACACCTACTACACCGAAAAGAAATTCAAGGCAATCGAACGGACGAAGGTCGAGCTGAAGGAACTCCGGTACGAATACATTACCACGAAGGCCACCCTGATGTTCCAGGGCCGGCAGTCGGAGATCTCGCGCCGGGCGCTTGCCCAGGGACTGAGAGAAACGACCATGCCTCCCTATAAGATTCTCTATTCCGGTGAGTCGCTGAAAAATTCAAAACCGTAACGGCATGAAGGAGATCAAGAAAGACATCCTCGTGCGTGTTTACCTGGTTTACCTGGGAGTGCTTCTCTTCGGCATTTTTGTCATTGCCCGCGTGGTGATGATCCAGCAGTTCGAAAAAGAACAGTTCCTCGAAATGGCCCGGCGACAGGAGATCCGGATGTTCGAAACAGTCGCCATCCGCGGGAATATCCTGGCCGACGACGGGAGCCTGCTGGCCGTTTCAATCCCCATCTTCGAGGTGCGCATGGATGTCATGACCGACTCCATCACGGAAGAGGTCTTCCGGAACGGGGTCGACTCCCTGGCAATCTGCCTGGCCGGACTATTCAAAGACCGTCCCGCCTCCTCCTACAAGGACATGCTCTGGGATGCACGCCGCGACAGCAGCCGCTATCTTCTCATCCACCGGGACGTGACCTATCCCGACCTCGACCGGCTGCGCCACTTCCCCATATTCCGGCGCGGACAGTTTAAGGGAGGGCTGATCGTACTGGCCCAGTATGACCGCGAACTTCCCTATAAGTCGCTGGCCCGCCGCATCATCGGTTATGAAAGCGGCGAAGGGGATAAAAAGGTATACGTGGGACTGGAGGGCTCCTTTACCAAAAACCTGCAGGGCATCAACGGGCAGCGATTGATGCGTCGCATCAGCGGGATGGCCTGGGTCCCCGTCGATCCTGAAGGGGAGATCGAACCCCAGAACGGAAACGACGTGTACACCACTCTCGACGTCAACCTGCAGGATCTTGCCGAGACGGCCCTGCGAAAGGAGCTGATCGCCGACAGTGCCGACCACGGTTGCGTCATCCTGATGGAGGTAAAAACAGGCTACATCCGGGCGATCGCCAATTTGGGCCTGACGAAAAGGGGAACTTACGAAGAGATCTTCAACTACGCCATCGGAGAGAGCCAGGAAACCGGATCCACCTTTAAACTGGCGTCCTTCCTCGTCGCCCTCGACGACCGGAAGATCGACCTCAACACCCCGATCAACTGTTCCGGCGGGATCAGCTACTATTCCGGCCGGAAAATGGAAGATTCCCACCACGGACTGGGTGTCATCACCGCCAAGCAGGTCTTCGAAAAATCTTCCAATGTCGGCACCTCAAAGATGATCTATTCGGCCTATTCCGACTCCGCCC
>DAONFN010000132.1:0-7692 GCA_035403625.1 Bacteroidales bacterium | reverse complement strand
AATTTCGCAACGCCGCCGCTCGCCTCCTGAAAGAGTGATTCCGTAGCTTTTGCGGACATGTTGCAGCCCGAACTCGTCGAGCAGTTTTTCGAGCCGTTCCTGTTGCTGTTCCTTGTTGAGCGGGGTGAATTCCAGGATCGAACGGATATTGTCCTCCACACTGAGTTTGCGGAAGATCGAGGCCTCCTGGGGAAGATAGCTGATTCCCCGCTGGGCCCGGCGGAACATGGGTTCGCCGGTGATGTTGACGTTGTCGAGATAGACCTCCCCGGAAAAGGGCTTGATCAGTCCGACAATAATGTAAAACGAGGTAGTCTTCCCGGCGCCGTTGGGTCCAAGCAGCCCGACGATCTCCCCCTGATTCAGCTCGATGGTCACTTCGTTCACCACCGTGCGTTTCCGGTATCGTTTAACAATTTTTTCGGTGCGCAGGATCATGAGTCTCTTGTTTCAGGAAAGCCTTGGTTGGGGGTGCAAATTTAGCAAGAAATGGATTATGCCGCGGGTTTCCGTCAGATGATCCCCTCCCGGAGGATGTCGTGAAGGTGGATCACACCTTTGACTATTCCGCGGTCGACCACCAGCAATTGTGTAATGTTGTGCTCTCGCATGACAGTCAGGGCATTCACAAGAAGCGTGTCGGACGGAATGGTCTTGGGGTTTTTCGTCATGATATCGGCCGCGTGAAGGCCACTGATGTCGGAATTTCTTTCCAGCATGCGTCGCAGGTCACCGTCGGTGATGATCCCGAGGAGTTTGCGTCCTTTCATGACCGCTGTCGCGCCCAGCCGTTTTGAGGATATCTCGATGATCACCTTGCGGATATCGTCGTCGGCGTCCACCCGGGGCATAGGGTTGGCTTCGAACAGGTCGGCCACTTTCAGGTAGAGTTGGCGGCCGATGGCTCCGCCGGGGTGAAGACGGGCGAAATCGTCGGACGTGAAGCCGCGGGCTTCGAGCAGGCACACCGCCAGGGCGTCGCCCATCACCATCTGCGCAGTTGTGCTGGAGGTAGGCGCAAGGTTGTTGGGGCAAGCTTCCCGGGCGACGGCTGTGAGGATGACCTGGTCGGCCGAACGGGCCAGGTACGATTCGGTCTTTCCTACCATGGCAATCAGCGAACTGCCGTATCGCTTGAGCAGCGGTACGAGGATCTTGATTTCCGGGGTCTCTCCGCTGTTGGAGATACAGATCACGATATCTTCCCGCTGAATGGTCCCCAGATCGCCGTGGATCGCATCGGCCGCATGCAGAAAACTGGCCGGAGTGCCCGTCGAATTGAGGGTCGCCACAATCTTCTGCCCGATGATCGCGCTCTTGCCGATCCCGGTGACAATCACCCTTCCCCGCGTGGCAAGAATCAGCTTCACACTGGCGACAAACCCAGCATCCACCGATTTTGTCAGGTTGGAAATGGCCAGGGCTTCTTCTTTTATTGTGCTGAGGGCGATTGCCTTTACGTCCTTATTTTTTTTCAATGCACAATTTATTTTTTAAAAATTTGTTATTTCGCAGCGTTTATACTTACATTTGTATATAGGAGGCTGCCTATGACCCGGGTTGGGGCTCCAACAAAGGTAGAAAATAAATCAAGACAGAACATGGGGTTGAAGAAGGACGAGCACAAGCTGTTTGAGGTTTTAAAGAGGGTGTTTGGTTATGACAGCTTCAAAGGGAATCAGGAGGCGATCATTCGCAGTGTCCTGGCCGACAAAGATACATTCGTTATCATGCCCACCGGGGGTGGGAAATCGCTATGCTACCAGTTACCTGCGCTGATCAAGCCGGGTACCGCCATCGTGGTTTCTCCACTCATCGCGCTGATGAAAAACCAGGTGGATTCGATCCGGAGTTTCGGTACGGAGAACAATGTGGCCCATTTCATGAACTCATCGCTCACCAAACTGGAAATTGCCCAGGTGAAGCAGGATATTCTGGAAGGACAGACCAAATTGCTGTACGTCGCACCCGAGACCATCACCAAAGAGGAGAACATCGAATTCCTTAAAAATATCGAGATTTCCTTTTATGCCATCGATGAGGCACACTGCATCTCGGAATGGGGGCATGATTTCCGCCCGGAGTACCGGCGCCTCCGCCCGATCATCGACGCGATCGGGCAGAAAGTACCGGTGATCGCGCTGACAGCCACCGCCACTCCCAAAGTCCAGCAGGATATCCAGAAGAACCTGAACATGCTCGACGCCCAGGTCTTCCTCTCCTCATTCAACCGGCCCAATCTCTATTACGAGGTCAGATCGAAATCGAAGAACGTCACCAAGGATATCATCAAATACATTAAGGGTCACCAGGGAAAATCGGGCATCGTTTACTGCCTCAGCCGCAAGAAGGTGGAGGAACTGACCGAAAGCCTTGTGGTCAACGGCATTAAAGCGCTGCCCTATCACGCCGGACTCGACGCAGCCACTCGCCGGCAAAATCAGGACCGGTTCCTGATGGAAGAGGTCGATATCATCGTTGCCACCATCGCGTTCGGGATGGGGATCGATAAACCCGACGTCCGTTTCGTGATCCACCATGATATGCCCAAGAGCCTAGAGGGCTATTACCAGGAAACCGGTCGAAGCGGGCGCGACGACGGCGAAGGGAATTGCATTGCCTTCTACAGCTACGACGATATTCAGAAACTGGAGAAATTTCTCAAGGGCAAACCGGTAGCAGAGCAGGAGATCGCTAAGCAATTGCTGATGGAAACGGTCTCCTACAGCGAATCGTCGGTATGCCGGAGAAAACAGCTCCTCCATTATTTCGGCGAGATCTACACCGAAGATAACTGCCAGAACTGCGACAACTGCATGCACCCGCGCAAGAAATTCGAGGGAAAACAGTATGTACAACTGGTGCTGGAAACGGTACTGGCGGTGAAACAGCAGTTCAAGAACAAACACCTCATCAATATCATCCTGGGCAAGAGTGCTGCCACCATCAAGTCGTACAAGCACAACAAGCTGGAGGTGTTCGGCAAAGGGGCCGACCGCGACGAGAAATTCTGGAACGCCGTGATCCGGCAGACGCTCATCGAACGGCTGCTGACCAAGGATATCGAGAACTACGGCATCCTGAAGGTCAGCCCCGAAGGATTGAACTTCCTGAAAAGTCCCTACTCGGTGATGCTGGTCGACGACCACGACTTCGAAAACCCCGAGGAAGAGGAATTGTTCGAAGCCCTGGGATCGAAAAGCAGCACGGCCGACAAAACACTTTTCGCCCTGCTCAAGGATCTCCGGAAAGAGATCGCCCGCAAAGAGAAACTTCCGCCTTTCGTCATTTTCCAGGATCCTTCGCTGGAGGACATGGCGATCCAGTACCCGGTTACCATCGAAGAACTGAAGCAGATCACCGGCGTCGGCTCCGGCAAGGCCCTGAAATACGGAAAACCTTTCCTGGCGCTGATCAAGGAGTATGTGGAAGAGAATGAGATCATCCGGCCGATGGACATGGTGGTCAAATCCGTGGTCAACAAATCGGGGATCAAGGTCTTTATCATCCAGAGCATCGATCGGAAAGTAGCCCTCGAAGACATCGCACTGGCTAAAAACCTGAACTTCGATGAACTGATCACCGAAATGGAGAGCATCGTCGGAGCCGGGACCAAGATCGACATCAAGTATTACATCGACGAATATATCGATCCCTATCACCAGGAAGAGATTTTCGAATTTTTCCGCAAAGCCGAAACCGATTCCATCGAAGACGCACTCCGCGAACTCGGGGAAGATGAATTTACGGAGGAAGAGATCCGGCTGATGCGCATTCAGTTCATGTCAGAATTAGGAAATTAACCTTTGACCCATGCAGGAAGAACAACTTGAGAACCCCGGGGAAGTCCGGGAAGAGAACGTATTTATTGCTCCCGTGACGGAGGATGCCCGGGAGAAGAAACGCGCCCCGTTTTTTGTGTTTAACTCCAATACGGTCCTGGCGCTGATCCTGCTGGCCGGATTGTGCCTGCTTTATGTGACACGGAATGCAGGATCGCGCGAGGGCGGTACCGCCATACCGGTACAGGCCACACATGGGAAGCAGCTGTCGGTCGTGTTTGTCAATACCGATACCATCAACGCCCACTACGAATTTGTCAAGGCGCTACGCTCCCAGCTGGAAGGGACCGGAAAAAAGCTCCAGGAGGAGGTGCTCTCCGAGCAAAGCCGGCTCGAGAAAGAAGCTGCCGATTTTCAGCGCCAGGTTGCCGCCAACCAGATATCGGAGGATAAAGCCAAGCAGGTATATGAAGAACTGATGCAAAAGCAGCAGGACCTGATGCAGAAAAAGGAACACTATACCAATGTGGTGGCCGAGCAGGAGATGAACATGAACCTGCGGCTGATCGACAGTGTGACGGCCTTCCTGAAAAGGTTCAACCGGCAGTACAGGTTCGATTACATCCTCGGATACAAGACCGGCGGCGAGATCCTGGTGTCGAACGATACCCTTGACATCACCGCACCGGTACTCGAAGCCCTGAACAAAGAATTCCAGCAGCGCAAAAAATGAAGCCATTCGCGGTCTTCCCGGCGATCATGGTGCTCCTGGCTCTCATGATGGCCTCATGCGGTGAGCGACGCCCCGAACCCTACGATCCCACGGCAGTCCTGCCTGCCGATTCGCTGATCTCCCCCGAAAAGATGGCCCTTATCCTGAGCGATATCCACCTGGCGGAAGCGGGTTTGCAATTGGATCGCAATCGGGGCGAGGCTTCCGGGAACAAACCATCGTTTTTTTACGAAGGCATCTACCGGAAATACAACATCACGGCGGAACTGTACGCAAAGAACCTGCGTTATTACACCACTAACCCCGAATTATACGTGAAGGTTTACGAGAAGGTGATCGGGATCCTGGAACAGAAACAACCCGGAAAGGCAACGCCCGCCCCACAGTGATCAGGGACGGGTGTAGATCTCCGTCACCGTGACCATGTCGGCTCCGTCGAAGATCGTATAGCTCCACGAGATCCTGGAGGAAGAATAGGTGCCGGAACCGCTTATGGTCAGGCCGTCGCCGATGGTCTGGTTTGCGTCGAGCACAATCTTTGATCCTTTGATCGCGGCTCCGGCCGGCGCATAGGACCATCCGATATCGGCAAAATTATGGATGAACACCCCGGTAGAAGAGTTGGGATCCTCCGAGATGGTTACATCGTAGGTGAGTTTAAGGCTGGAAGTTACAGTCCAGTCGCCGATAAATGCAGCCCGTCCGGGGTCGGGCTGCGTTCCTGAGTCTTTGGTGCAGCCGGCCAGGATCATTCCAAGCAGGAAGACCACCGGGAGGAAGGTTGCTCTCATGCCTGTGTCAGCTTTTCAACAATTCGATCTGCCAGGCGGCTGGCTCCCAGACGGAACAAGGCAGGTGTCAGCCATGCACCGCCAGGCAGGGACGACACCAGGTGATAATAGATCAGGGCTTGCGCCGGATCGGCGATGCCGCCTGCCGGTTTGATGCCGACCCTTTTGCCCGTTGCACGGAAATGTGCATCGATCACCCTCAGCATGACCCACATCGATTCGGGAGTAGCCGCCGGTGATATTTTTCCCGTGCTGGTCTTGATGAAATCGGCACCGGCCCGGATCGCGAGTTCGGAAGCACGGGCAATGTTCTCCGGGGTTTGCAATTCCCCTGTTTCGAGGATCACCTTCAGGGTCTGCTCCTTCGTAAGTTCACGCATGGCGGCCAACTCGTCATAAACCACCTGATGATCGCCCGCCAGAAAGGTCCCGCGGGAGATCACGACATCCACTTCATCAACTCCCTCGCCCACCGCATACCGGATCTCCTCCAGTTTTACGGGCAGCGACATCTGGCCACTGGGGAAGGCAGCTGCTGTGGTGGCTACTTTTACAGGCGAACCGGCCAGGATCTTCCGGGCAAGAGCAATGAACGGGGGGTAAATGCACACCGCCGCAGGGAACGCCAGCCCTTTTTCGCCAAGTGACAAGGCTTTGCGGCAAAGAGCGGTGATCTTTTCGGGATTGTCCGACCCCTCCAGCGACGTAAGGTCCATCAGCGAAAGGATCGCCTGCAACTCAGGCAGGCTCTTCTCCGGTGCGGGTTTCCCGGCAACAAGGGTCTTGATTTCTTCGGTCATCCCCCCGAAGGAGAGGTTTTCCGACAAGGGATATTGGATCATGGCAATCAGGATTGAAGGTTAAAAACTGAAGCTCAACCCCAGGCTGGGCATCAGCGGCATCTGGTCGATACGGGTATATGAAACCCGGTCAAAATAAAAGATATTCTGCTGGTTAAGTGCGTTGGTAACACTCAGGTTGACCTCCAGTTTTACACTCTTGCCGAGGAAAAACATCTTTTTCATGTTGAGGTCGAGTCGGCTGTAATAAGGCAGCCTCCCTTTGTCGTAATCGCTGTAAAGGATTCCAAGCGTGCCGTTTTGCGTGGCGACACTGGTTCCCAGGTTCTCGAAACTGAGCAGTTCGTAAAAACCGCCGGTTTGGGTAAAGGGGAAACCGGAGCCGTAATTGTACCGCACATCGAGTTCCCAGTCGTTCTTTTTACCCCATTGGATCGTGGAGACGGCATTGAGGTTGTGGCGGCGGTCGTAAGGAGGCACAAAATCGTACCGGCCGTCGTTGCGATGAATGAATCCATACGAATAGGTCACCCAGAAATGGAGCTTCTTCCAGTCATATTTCACCGATACGTCAACCCCCTCTGCATCCCCCGTCTCGGTTATAAAATCCTTCTTGTAGTAAGCAGGTATCTTGGCATTTTCCGGAGTGTCCTCGTAAACCTTGTTCCGGTTCATGGAGATCAGCCGGGGATAATATTTGTAATAGCCTTCGACATTGAGCGACAGGTTCTGCATCAAATCCCATTCAAGGCCCAGAATGGCCTGACTGCTTCTCTGCAGGTCGTTGGTCGGAGAACTGATGAAGCCGTAGAAGAGGTTCACCACATCTTTATCATAGGTAGTGCTGATGAGGTTCTGGGAATAAAGCCCGGCCGCCATCTTCAGGCGGAAGTTCTTGAACATGTTGTATTTAACGGCGATCCTCGGCTCCAGCGACCCGGTTGAAAGCGAAGCGTAATACTGGAACCGGAAGCCGCCTTCCACGATGAATTTTCCCGGAAGCCACTTGTATTTTCCGAAGAGCGAGGCTTCGGTTGAATTCTGATCATAGTCGAGTTTGCGGTTTACCGCGTTGTAGAAATCGAGTGTGGTCTTGAATCCCGAAACCTCAAGTCCCCATTTCAACGCATCCTTCCCGAAGAAATAGGTGAAGTTGAGCCCCCCGTTGAATCCGCCGATGGAACTCGAGCGTTCCGACTTCGCCTGCTCTTTCAACACCACCTTATATTTAGAATAGGCGAAATTTCCCTCGATCAGCACCGAACTTTTCCCAGGTATGGCCAGGAAGGTCATACCTCCTCCGTAGGCGTTCCAGTTGAAATCCTGCAACACCTTGTATTTCACATTGTCGCTGAAATTGAATCCGAAGAGGTTGACCTTACTGCCGTTGGCCGCATTCACCGAGAACTTTCCGTAGATGTCCAGAAAATCGTATGGCAAGCCGTTTTTATCGATGTACGTGTAAAAGGTCTTGCTGGTCTCCCTCAGGTAGGAGTTTTTCACCGAAAGCAGGAAGGTGGCACTGGCATCGTCCTGATCTTTAGGTTTGTAGATCGGGCCTTCCACCAGGGCTTTGGCCCCAAAGG
>DAONFN010000131.1:0-7721 GCA_035403625.1 Bacteroidales bacterium | reverse complement strand
GACCTTCGTGCTGAAATACGTCAAACTCTCGGTGGGGGCGGCGTTCGGACTGTTCGCCGTCTTTTCCATGCTGCGCTACCGTACCCAGGGACTGTCGATGAAGGACCTCACCTACCTCTTCATCTTCATCGCCATGGGAGTGATCAGTGCCATCCAGCTCGAATACATCCAACTGGTGATCATCCACGGCATCCTGCTCACGGGCACCTTCGTGCTCGACGGCCGGGTGATCTTCCGCACCGAGCAGAACAAGGTGGTTCAATATGAGAACATCGAACTGATCAGGCCCGAAAACAAAGAAGCGCTTCTGGCCGACCTGCGCAACCGGACCGGTCTCCCCGTTCACCGGTTCGTTATCAGCAAGATCAACTTCCTGAGCGATTCGGCCCAGATACGGATCTACTACTATGATTAGGAAAGCGGCATATTTCCTGGCCTTCCTCCTGGCGATGGCTGCCGGCCCGCTGCGGTCGCAGGTGAACGATGCCCAGCTCTGGCTGAACCTTTCGGCCGAAAAGAAGCTGACCTCGCACCTCTCGGCCGAAGCGGGCGGCGAACTCCGCCTGAACGAGAACATGGCCGAAGCCGGGACGATCTACGGCGAAGCGGGACTGAGCTACCGCTTCCTGAAGAAGTTCCGGGTGGGGGCCTTCTACCGCTATACCCTCAAGCGCAGGCTCGACGACACGTACAAACAACACCACGGATGGTACGCCGAAGCGGGTTACCGCGACAAGATCGGGAGGATCCGGCTCCAGGCCAGGCTCCGCTACCAGTCGCGTTACAACGAACCGATGACCTCCGACGATGCAGCCATTCCCAACGACCATCTCCGGGCGAAGCTGACGCTCAAGTACAACCTGAAGAAGTCGAAGTTTGAACCCTATATCTCGGGCGAGGGATTCTTCGACAAGCGGGCGCCCTGCTACAAAAAATTCGACCAGCTGCGGCTTTGCGCCGGCATTGAGTATGCGTTCAACCGGATGCACATGATCGACCTGAGCTATATGTTCCGGAGGGAGTACCAGGCGAAGAACCCGGAAACGGATTATGTGATCGGGCTGGGGTATCATTTCACTTTCTGATGGAGAAGATCATGGTAATTCAGTCCGATACATCGACGCAAACCCGCCGGCCAGGCATGGACCCGAAAGTGAAAAGCCGCTCCGGCCGGTCGCTGACGATCGTGCTTCATGTAGTGGTCCTGCTCTTTCTGTTCCTCACTCCTACCTACCTCCTGGTGAGCGGATCGATGCGCGACCGGGGCTTCGTGTATGAGGTCTGGTTCCAGTTCGCCTGTTACACGGCCATCTTTTACCTCTGTTATCTCTACCTGGCCCCCCGGTTCTTTTTCCGGGGCAGGAAGACCGTTTTCTTTTTTCTTACCGTGTTGCTCGTTCTCCTGATGGCAGGAGCCTTTCTGGTATGGCGGGATCATGCAAAGAAGGGCGACTGGTTTGAACAGGTCATGCGTCCCCGCCCCGGTCCGCCAAGGGAGATGCCCGCAGGCCGCAGGCCGCCGCCCGAAGCGAACCCTCCCCGGCCCTTTAACAGCTGGCCGGTGCTGAATTTCCTGCTGACCTCCGGGTTGGTGGCCGGACTCAGCCTGGGATTGCGGTTTTCCGAAAAAATGGTGCAGAATGAGAAACTCCGGAAGGAAACCGAACGGGAGCGGATCCGTACCGAACTCGACTCGCTGAAGCACCAGTTGAATCCGCACTTTCTTTTCAACACCCTCAACTCCATTTACAGCCTCGCCCTGATCAAAAGCGAAAAGACCCCCGAAGCCGTGATGATGCTGGCCGACATGATGCATTATGTGTTGCAGGAAGGAAAACACGAGATGGTGCCGCTGGAGAAGGAGATCGAATACCTGACCCATTATGTCGACCTGCAGAAGATCCGGCTCAGCGACACCGTGGAGGTCAGGATGACGGTGGAGGGCGATCCGGCCGGTTACGAAGTGCCGCCGATGATCCTTTTCGCCCTGCTTGAAAACGCTTTCAAATACGGCACCAGCTCGCATGAGCACACCGTGATCGGGATTACGACAGCCATTCGTGGAGACAGACTCAGCTATACCGTCACCAACCGCGTCTTTGCCGGACGGGAAGAGACGGGAACCTTCGGCATCGGGATCCGCAACACCCGGCTGCGGCTCGACCTTATCTACCCCGGCCGGCACAAACTCGAACTGGCCGACGACGGCCATACCTTTACCGCTCACATGGAGATCGACCTGGCATGATGACCGCCATCGCCATCGACGACGAACCGCTTGCCCTCGAGGTGATCAGGAAGTACGTGGCCGACACGCCGCTGGTGACCCTGGCCGCCACCTTCACCGATGCCGTGCAGGCGCTGGCTTTCCTCAAAGCCCGGCCGGTCGACCTGCTGATCCTCGACATCCAGATGCCCGACATTTCGGGGATCCAGTTCCTGCAGAAGCTGAGCCGTCCGCCGATGGTGATCTTCACCACCGCCTATGCCGAATATGCCGTAAAGGGGTTTGAGCTCGAGGCGGTCGACTACCTGGTAAAACCCATCCGGTTCGAGCGGTTTGTCAAGGCGCTTGAAAAGGCCAACCGGCTGTTGAAAATGCAAACGGCCGGAACCCCGGCGGAGGAGGAGGGGCATGTGCTGGTGAAATCGGGCTACGGCACCACCCGGGTCAACTTCGGCGACATCCTGTACATCGAGGGGCTCGACGATTACATCCGCATCCACTTCACCGGCGACCGCAAGCCCGTCCTTTCGCTAATGAGCCTGAAAAGCATCCTGGAGCAGCTTCCCCACGACCGTTTCATCCGTGTCCACCGCAGCTTCATCGTGGCCCACCGCCATATCCTCAGCGTCAGGAAGAAGGTGATCTACCTGTCGAAAACCCAGATCCCCATCGGAGATACCTATGCCGAGGAGTTGAATGCGTGGATGAAGAGAGGAGGGACCCTAGGGTAAAATCCACTGCCGGATCTCCTCCGCCACCGCTTCCGGCGCCCGGTTCCCGTCGATGATGCACACCTTTTCCTCATCTTTCAGCCGCTCGAACGCTTCCAGGAATTTCGCGCGGACGAGGGTCAGGTTTTCGAGGGTCTCGAACAGTTCGGTGGCTTTACGCCCTTTCCGGATCCTTTCCATAGCCACGCGGGGCGGGATATCAATGAAAATTGTCAGGTCGGGCCGCAGCAGCGAAGCGCTCATGGCATTGGCCTGGATCACCCAGTCCATCGGCACATGCGCCCCCTGGTAGGCGTATGAGGAGAAATAATAGCGGTCGGTGATCACGTCGAACCCTTCGTGCAGCCTCTTCAGCATGCCGTCGGTGGTGTTGAGCAGGTGATCGAGGCGGTCGGCGACGAAAAGCCCGGCAATGGTGCGGTGGTCGGCCTCCATCTCGTGGCGAAGGACCTGCCGCAGCAGGGCGCCGATGGGATGGCGGGTAGGCTCCTCGGTGAGATGCACCCTTCTCCCCTGCCCGGCCAGCCATTCGGCCAGGAGCCTGGCCTGGGTGCTTTTCCCGCTGCCGTCGATGCCCTCGAGGGCGATGAAGATCGGACGATTCATTCCCTGGATCTCTACTAAAATCTGTTTGTAAAGATAAGGGAAATGGCTTATTCAAAAACTGTTTTGAATACTCGAATACTCGATTACTCGTACCGCAGCGCATCGATCGGGTTGAGACGGGCGGCCTTGCGCGCCGGGTACCAGCCGAAAAAGATGCCGATGGCGGAGGAGAAGAGGAACGACATGAGAATGGAGGCGGCGGTGACGGTCACCGGCCAGTTGAGGATCTTCACGATGATCTGCGAGGCGATCACTCCGATCGAGATGCCGATGATGCCGCCGAGCAGACTGATGAGCAGCGCTTCGATGAGGAATTGCAGCAGCACGTCGCGCCCGCGGGCGCCCACGCTCATGCGGATCCCAATCTCGCGGGTGCGTTCGGTCACCGACACCAGCATGATGTTCATGATGCCGATACCGCCCACCAGCAAAGAAATACTGGCGATGGTGGCCAGCAGGATGGTCATGATGCCCGAGGTGGAGGTGGCCATCTTCGCGATGTCGGTCTGCGTGCGGATGGTGAAGTCGGCATCCTCCGAGGGACCCAGGTTGTGCCGCGCCTTCAGCACGTCGGTGATCTCGTCGGTGGCGTCGGGGATCAGGGCCTCCGACCTGGCCGAGGCCAGCATGCTCTGGATATAGGTCACGGCCATCATCCGTTTCTGCACGGTCGAGAAGGGAGCGATCACCATATCGTCCTGGTCCTGCCCGAAGGCGTTCTGTCCCTTCTTTTCCGTGATTCCGACGATGCGGAAGGGGATCTTGTTGATACGGATATAGTTGCCGATGGGGTCGGCATTTTCACCGAAAAGGTTGGTCACCACCGTTTGCCCGATCACGCACACTTTGGTGGCGCTGCGGTCGTCGTTCATCGTGAAGAGCGATCCGCTGCTGAGCCCCAGGTTACGGATCTCGAAGTAGTTGGGATAGACCCCGTACACCGAGGTGCGCCAGTTCATGTTGCCGTTGACCAACTGCCCGCTCGTACGCACCTGTGGCGTTACATTGGCCACCGAGGAGCAACGTTCGGCGATGGCGGTCACGTCGGGCAGGGTCATCTTCTGCGAGGATCCTGCTTCCATGCGTACGCCGCCCATGTTGCTGGCCTGCGGAAAGATCATCAACACATTGGTTCCCAGCGAGGATATCTGCGCCTGGATGCTTTTCTTCGATCCCTGGCCGATAGCCAGCATGGCGATCACCGACCCCACGCCGATGATGATCCCCAGCATGGTCAGGAAGGTGCGCATTTTATTCTTGCCCAGCGAACGCATCGCCGCGATAAGCAGATTCTTCAGTTTCATATCTCGTCCTCCTCCGCCGTTACCGGGATCCTGGCAAGCTCTTCCTCCGCCTGCTTCGGATCCTTGATTTCCGTCATCTTGATGATCTTGCCGTCGCGGAAAATGATGTTACGCTTGGTGTAGGCGGCAATGTCCGATTCGTGGGTGACAATCACCACCGTGATCCCCTGCCGGTTGAGTTTCTGAAAGATGCCCATCACCTCGATACTGGTGCGGGTGTCGAGGTTGCCGGTAGGCTCATCGGCAAGGATCACCACCGGGTCGTTCACCAGCGAGCGGGCAATGGCCACCCGTTGCTGCTCGCCGCCTGACAACTGGTTCGGGAAATGGTGTGCCCGGCCGGCCAGACCGACTGAATCAAGGGCTTTCAGGGCACGGGCACGCATCTCGCGCGAACTGATCTTCTTGTTGTAAAGCAGCGGAAGCTCTACGTTTTCGAGCGCCGAGGTGCGCGAGAGCAGGTTGAACGACTGGAACACGAACCCGATCTTGTGGTTCCGCAGGCCGGCCAGCTGGTCTTTCGACAGGCTGCTCACATCCACCCCGTCGAGCAGGTACTGTCCGCGGGTGGCTACGTCGAGGCAGCCGAGGATGTTCATGAAGGTCGATTTACCCGATCCGCTTTTGCCCATGATCGCTACGAAATCGCCCTGCACGATGTCGAGGTTGATCCCCCGGAGAGCATGCACCTCCACATCCCCCATGGTGTATGTCCTCACCAGCGATCCGACTGATATGATGGCCTTTTCCATCTTACCTTCCTCCCCTTCCGGATGAACTTCCCCGCGGCGGGGTCGGCGGCCCGAACGGGTTTTGCTGCTGTTGCTGACTTGTCTGGTTGTTTTGGCTGTTCACCATTCCGGTTACCACTTCATCGCCTTCTTCAATGCGGCCCTCCACCTGGGTGCTCACCCCGTCGGAGATACCGGTATGCACCCGGCGCGGTTTGATCGAGTCGCCCGCTTTGATCCAGATCATGCCGAATGCCGAACGGCCTTCCGATCCTCCCTGCTCCCTGCCTCCGGCGCTCATACCGGATCTCATGCCCGAACCCATACCGGATCCCATGCCCGAACCCTGTCCCTGCCAGTTGCCATGCCGCCGCTGGGAAGAATCCCGTTTCGGTCGGTTCTTCATCATCTTGTCGATCACCTCCTGGGGCGGGTCGAAGCGCAGCGCGGTCGAAGGCACCTTCAGCACATCCTTCTCCTCCTGCACGAGCACCGTGATGTTGGCGGTCATACCGGGAAGGAGCTTCATGTCGGGATTCGGCACATCGATGATCACCGTGTAGTTCACCACGTTCTGCGTGGTGGTAGGCAGCAACCGCACCTGCCGCACCGTTCCCTCGAACGTGCGGTCGGGATAGGCATCGACCGTGAAAGTCACACCCTGCCCGACTTCGATCTTCCCGATGTCGCTTTCGTCGATGTTGGCTTCCACCTGCATCTTGGTAAGGTCGTTGGCGATGGTGAACATCGTGGGGGTGCTGAAACTGGCGGCGACGGTCTGACCGACGTCCACCGCCCGGGAAACCACCACCCCGGAGATGGGCGCCACGATGGTGGCATAGCGCAGGTTGATCAGGGCGCGGCTCAGGGCCGATTTGGCCGAAACCATGGTGGTCTGTGCGGTTTCGTAGGTCGACAGGGCCAGGTCGTAATCGGCCTGTGCGTTGACTTTCTGCTCGAAGAGTACTTTGGCACGTTCATAGTCCCGGCGCGCCTGGTTGGACTGGATCTCGGCCTTCTTTAGGGAAGCCCTGGCATCCTCCACCGCCTGTGCCAGGAGCGTGGTGTCGAGCACGGCAATGACCTGCCCTTCCTTCACCTGGGAGTTGAAATCGACATAGATCTTCTTGATGATCCCCGAAACCTGGGTGCCTACCTGCACGGTCATGACCGCCTGGAGGGTGCCGCTGGCGCGTACCGTCAGCCGGAGGTCGCCCTTTTCAACCTTAGCGGTCTTGTACTGCGGAGCAGACTCCTTTTCCTTCCGGGTGTAGTACCACACGACGGCCGCTGCCGCAACCAGTACCACGGCGAGGATGATCCAATATTTTCGTTTCATATGACTTATTGTTTTATTATTGACTTTTTGGTACCCACCCCCCGGCCCCCTCCCTGCCTGCAGGGAGGGGAAAGCCGAAGGCCGGGGTGGGTACTAGAACGTGATCGCCTTGCCCTGGTAAAAATCGAGGATCTTCTGTTTGAAGATGTAGTCGTATTTCGCCTGGATCAGGCTCGATTGCGCCTGGGTAAAGCTGTTTTTCTGGATCAGGTAATCGGTGGCATTCATCACCCCCACCGTGAATTTCTTTTCGGCGTTGCGGTAGGCCGATTCCACCGCCGTTACCTGCTGTTTGGTGGCTTCATACTTCTTTCCCGCCGCCCGCAGATCGGTATAGGTCTGCTCGATCGTCTTCCGGAGGGTGTTCTTCACATTTTGCTCGGAGAGATGGGAGTTGGTCAGGTTGATGCGGGCTTTCTCGATGTTGCTGCGGATCTGCCGGTTGCTGTAGATCGGGATGGAAATGCCAAGCGAGAACGACTCGCCCAGGTTGTCCCATACCTGATCCGTGAAGGCATAGGTCTGTTCGTTATGACTGCCCGTTTTCCGGCTCGACGAATAGCTGCTGTTGAGGTTGGCACCCAGGGTCACTCTCGGCCAGCGGGCGCCTTCCGAGACCTTCAGCGCCATCTCCGACGCGTTGGTGCGGAAGGAGGCAGCCGCTACCTGGGGCTGCACCTGGAGCGATTTCAGGTAGATCTGGTCCCGGGTCAAAACCGCCGGCTGAAGGGGTTCGGCCGATTCAGGCACCTGGACGTCGAAATCGTCGGTAACGGGGATATC
>DAONFN010000130.1:0-7798 GCA_035403625.1 Bacteroidales bacterium | reverse complement strand
AGGCTGCGGATAATTCCTTCATCGGAACGGACAGACTGCCGGCATGAAAAATGACCAGGTCGCCGGTAAGTGTCCTGGGCTTTTCCTGCGTTCTGCCGGGAGTTACCAGGAGGACTATCAAGCCGAGGAGGAGAAGGATTCTTTTCATGCTTCAGACCTGATTATGGTTTGATATCCAGTTCGTTGAGAAACTTTTCAAAACCCATTTGGATATGCTGGTCAACGTTGGCATGAAAATTATTGAAAGCAGCAACCAACCTCTTTCCTTCAGGTGTGAGGGTGGTATGGCCTCCGTCGCTTCCTCCGCGCTGCTTTTCCAGCAGCGGAAACCCGAAAAAATTCTCGATCTTCTTCAGGTTCCCCCAGGTACGCCGGTAGGTGTACCCGAGTTCATCACAGGCGGCTTTCATGGATCCCTTTTCTTCTATGAGTTTCAGCATCTTCCACTTTCCGTCGCCCATGATCCCGGTTTCCATGTCATCCGACATCCAGATCTTATAGTGGAGCCGGATATGGGCCATTTTCGCGGCAAATTTATTTTCCATTCTGGGTCCTTTCCATCCCGGCAGGAATTTCATCCGGGCTTTTTCCCGGGCGAGCATACAATCTTTGGTGACCGGGATTTTCCATAGGACAAAAGTATAAAAAGTGCAGGCATGGAGGCCATTTTCACGAAAAAAATGGCGAGAAGATCCGTGTCTCGCCTGTCCGGGTTTTCGGATGGTCAGCCGGGGAAATTCATGCCAAAACCTTGCCGGCGACCGTCGAAATCAAATGTGAACTGGCATATTAATTATCCGGGAACCCTCTCTGTTGTACTAATTATAGCTGTTTTCAATATAAAATGGAATTAATCTAAATAAAATGTTATCTTTGCAACATTGCAAAGATAACCGATATGCCAAAAAGAGCATATCGCTTTTTTAAATACTTTTATAGAAAATTTTATCCGACATGAATAACGCACATTTTATTGTTGAAAGACCGGAAAACGAGCGTGTACATACCTATGCTCCGGGGACGCGGGAGCGGAAGGAGTTGAACATCGAACTCGATCGTCTGAGCGGCGAGGTGCAGGATATCCCGCTGATCATTGGCGGGAAGGAGGTCAGGACCGGGAAAACGGCCAGTATTGTGATGCCGCACGACCATCAGCATATCCTCGGACACTATCATCTGGCAGGCGAGAAAGAGGTCAAAATGGCGATCGATGCTGCTCTGAAGGCGCACCAGGAATGGGAGTCGTTTCCATGGGTCGACCGTGTTTCCATCACCATGAAGATCGCGCAGTTGATCTCCAAAAAATACCGGGCCCGGGTCAATGCGGCAACCATGCTCGGCCAGGGAAAGAATGCCTACCAGGCCGAAATCGATGCTGCCTGCGAGACCATTGATTTTTTGAATTTCAATGCCCATTTTATATCGGAGATCTACAAGGATCAGCCCCATTCCGAGCCGGGTATCATCAACCGTGTAGAGTACAGACCCCTGGAAGGTTTTATTTTTTCGGTCACACCGTTCAATTTTACGGCGATTGCATCGAATCTGAACCTGGCGCCGGTCCTGATGGGGAACACCATGGTGTGGAAGCCGGCTTCCACTGCGGTCTTGTCGAATTATTTCCTGATGAATATATTCAGGGAAGCAGGTTTACCCGACGGAGTCATCAACTTCATTCCGGGTCCGGGAAGCCTGGTGGGCAAGGTTGCCCTGCTCGACCGTGATCTGGCCGGGATTCATTTTACCGGTTCGAACGACACCTTCAACAGTCTGTGGCGGCAGGTGACAGCCAACCTGAAGCCCTATCGTTCCTATCCCCGCATCGTCGGGGAGACCGGGGGAAAGGATTTTATATTCGTGCACTCCTCTGCCGATCCGCAGGAGGTGGCCGTGGCGGTCGTCCGCGGAGCGTATGAGTACCAGGGCCAGAAGTGCTCCGCCGCTTCCAGGGCCTATATCCCGCGGTCGTTGTGGCCGGAAATAAAGGAGCGAACCGGGGAGATGATTTCCCGCATTACCGTTGGTGATGTGCGTGATTTCAGTCATTTTATGAATGCCGTGATCGATGAAAAGGCGTTCGACAGTATCATGGAGTATATTGAATTCGCAAAGGCATCAACCGATGCGGAGGTTGTCTTTGGCGGTACGGGGGATAAAACGAAGGGATATTTCATTCAACCCACGCTGATCCAGGCATTTGATCCGCATTTCAAGACGATGGAGGAAGAGATCTTTGGCCCTGTGATGACCGTGTATGTTTACGACGACAAGGATTTTGAGGCAACCCTGAGGGTTTGCGACAACACCTCACCGTACGGATTGACAGGGAGCGTGTTTTCAAAGGACAGGGCTGCCATGAACCTTGCCTGCCGCGTGCTTCGGTATGCCGCCGGGAACATTTATCTGAATGACAAGCCTACGGGTGCGGTCGTAGGGCAACAACCGTTTGGCGGCGCCCGGGCCTCGGGGACCAACGATAAATCGGGCAGTTATCTTAACCTTCTTCGCTGGACCAATCCGAGAACCCTCAAAGAGTCGTTATTATCTCCCACGGAGTTCACTTATCCGTTCATGAAGGAAGATAAATGCCATTAAGATTTACGATCCACGATGTTCGATGTACGATCGCCTGAAAGGGGTTACTACAGGATAACGGATCTGGAACGCAAACCGGTCAATCGTGTTATTGGAGGGGGGTGACGACTTCGAGGAGTTCTGGCAGGTCCATTCCGAGTTTTTTCAGGTGTTCGATCTTCGGGACCCCGTTCCTGGTCCAGCCGCGGCGTTCATAAACCGCATCGAGCAACTGTTCGTAACGGTTTTCGCGGTATTCACGTAACACTTTCATCTTCTCCTCGGTAGTCTTCCCGTTCGGGTCGTAGTTCACCAGTTCGAGCAGTTGCTTGTCGTACCGTTCGGCGCGTGATTCGTATTCCTCTTTCGTTACAGGACCGCACGCCCGGTAGGGTTGGGCGTCGTGTTTCCGGAGCCCGTAACCACGGCGAATATTGAAAATGCGCTGGAAATTGTACACCCGCTCCGACATCCGGATGATCTCCTGTTTATCGATGTTTCTTCCGGTAACGCCGTTGAATACCGTCACATAATTATCGACGTGCTCGGGAACCTTTGCCGGTTCTGCGGTTGTGGCATTATCTTCCGGTTCAACGTCGTTCCAGGGCAGTTTACAGAAACCGGCAAGTCCGAACCAGGTGCGGAACATCGGGAAATAGTGCAGCGCCTCAGCTTTTTTCTCGAAGGTCGGGATCTGGTTGTTGACCATATCCATGAAGATCAGCCATGCTTCGTCGTGCTGCGGCCCTTTGTTGGTCATGGCGTATCCGCCCTGCTGGGCCAGTGATTCTTTGGAGACGTATTGAGAATATTCCAATCCTTTGTTTTCCATGCCGATATCCTGCATGAAAGCCGGATCGCCCCAGCCGTTCTTTGCGAAGAGTTCCTTCATTTTTCTGACTCCCAGGCCGGCGACCGGTCCGAATCCTTCGCCGCGGGAGACCTGGTGCAGGAGTTCCATGGCAGCATCGGCATTGCCGAAGTTGAGCTTCAATCCGCCGGTCCGCTCTTCGTTCAGGATCCCGTTTTCGTAGCATTCCATGACGAACCCGAGGATGGTGCCCCAGGAGATTGTACAGATACCGTACGTGTCGCAGTAAAAGTTGGCCTCGATCGTAAAATCGGGATTGAAGATCCCGGCGACGGACCCGAGCGAAGAGGTGGTTTCATATTCCGGTCCATCGACGATCACCTTGTCGCCCTTATAGGGTCCTGAGCGAAGTTCGTAGTTATCGACCCCTTTTGCGCAGGCCATGTTACATCCCACCCAGCATCCGTCGGGAACATTCTGTGTAAAATAGGATTTCCACACATCTCCGCGGATATTGTAGGAGTCGGGATGGCTGCCGAATTTGAAATTGTGGACCGGCAGGAGGTCATAATCGTTCATGATGTGGGTGAGGTGAGCCGTCCCCTTCGACCGCATTTCGCATTGCTTGTCGTCGAGTTCGCGCATCTCCTTGTTGAAGCGCCGTCCGCGTTCCTGAATGGCTTCGAGGTTCACCACATTGTTCCGGTTGCCGCCGATCGTTTTTACGTGGGCAACCAGGGCTTTGATCTTTTTATCGCGAAGTACGGTACCGATACCTCCCCGACCAGCCTGTTTCAGTCGTACCTTTTTTCTCTTGATGTCGTAGAAGCTGAAGTTGAGCATACCGATGAGGGAGTGCTCGGCGGCGGTGCCGGCCGATACCACCGAAATGTTGTACTTGTCTTTTTCGTTTCCCGGGATCGCCATCATGTCATGCAGTTCTTCCGCCAGGACATGACTGTCGGAAGGGAGATCTTCCGCTTCGTATATCTCGATCACTTCGCGTTCTTCCTCGAAGAGTACCATGACCTCCTTTTCTGCTTTCCCCTGGATCTCCAGCGCATCGAAGCCGCAGAATTTGAGGAAAGGACCGAAGAATCCGCCTACGTTCGAGTCGACGATGATGTCGGTTTGCGGGCTGATGGCGCAGCAGATGGCCTTCCCCGACCCCGAATACTGGGTGATCCCGCAACAGGGGCCGCCCGAGATGACGATTTCATTCTCGGGGTCGTTCCACTTGGTACCGGGCTTTGTGGAATCCCAGAGCAGCCGGAGGTCAAATCCCTTTCCCCCGGTGAATTTCTCTTTCATCTCCTCGCTGACCGGCTTTTCCTCGAACCTCAAGTCTCCGACATTTACGTAGATGGTACGGTTGTTATAACCCCGGTCGATCGGTGCCCAGGTGTATTTATAGGAGGCCAATAGCCTGTGTGTGTTACGGAATTCTTCGAAAGTCATATCGTGAATCTTTTAACGAACAAGTTGAGACAACAAAAATAAGCAAAAAGAAATGTTATAACTTCCCATGAATCAAAAAGTTCGATATGTTTTTTTCTGCATAACGGATGATCACGATCTTCCGAGTGCCTCTTCTTCCTGTTCCGGCACATCGTACCACGAGTAGAGTCCCTGGAGGAGCCGTTCCCGTTTTTCCTGTGGGCTGAGTTTATCGAACCGTTCTCTGGCTTCGCGTGCTTTGCGTCGTTTTTCCTCTTCGATCTGGTGGATGTTTTCGGTATACTTCTCTTCGACACATTTCTGCAGGAAGTCGCGGGCTACGGTCGGAAAGAGTTCGAGCAGCAACTCATCCTTTTCGTTATCGGCGAGCCGCACATCGCCATATTCCTCGAAAACCGTGTTCTCCTGTTTCTTGTAATTGCGGGTATCGTAAGGGGTTTCTTCCCTGACGCCGGTCAGCTCTTCGCGGAAATCGGGATCGACAGGGATCGGGGTCCGGCCGTATATTCCTTTTACCAGGTTTACGAACTGGATGGATTTGGTAGTGAAATAGGGGAGATCTTTGTTCTCATCGATCACACAGTTGACAGCCTGCACCCCTACGATCTGGCTGGTGGGAGTGACCAGCGGCGGGCAACCCGATTTGATGCGGACGAGAGGAACCAGTTCCAGGACGCGCGGGAGGAGGTGGTCGAGTTTGAGCTGTTTGAGCTGGGCATGCATGTTGGTGTACATCCCTCCCGGGATTTCAGCTTTCTTGACGGCTTCATCGGGTTCCGGGAAATTGAAATGCTTTTCGATGGCCTGGCAGGCCTCCAGCAATTCCTCTTCGCGGTCGTGTTTGGCCATATAAATGGCCTTGATAAACAGCTTGTTGATTTCTTTCGGGAGTTTGTCGTGGAGGAAATCAAATTCGGCGGGCAGCGAATCGCAGGTGTCAAACTCTTTCAGTTCCTGCCGGATGGTTTTGAGTTCACGGTTGATGGCAAGAACCGCTTCCGGGTTGACGCCCGTGTCGATGCCGAGTTTGTCACAGAAGATGTGGACGATCTCGTAGGCAGGGGCCGCCGGACCTCCTGCGAAGTTCCAGATGTTGGTATCGACGATATCGACTCCGTTGACGATTGCCGAAAATACCGAGGCGAGCCCATAGCCGGGGGTACAGTGCGTATGGAAATCGACCGGTACACGAAGTTCGGCTTTCAGCCGCCGGATCAGTTTTGCTGTTTGGGTAGGTGTGATCAGCCCCGCCATGTCCTTGATGGAGATCATGTCGGCTCCCAATGCTTCCATCTGACGGGCCTTTTCGACAAAATAATCGACCGTGAATATGTCGTGCGGCAGTGCTTTGAAGTGCATCCAGGAACGGAATTTCTGCCGTGTTGAGAATTTTGGATCGACGGTAAAACTGATGGCGCAATCGGCGATGCCCCCGTTCTGCTTGACATACCGGATGGTTGACTTCATGTTATCGACGTCGTTGAGGGCGTCGAAAATGCGCATGATGCCGATACCCGATTTGACGGCCAGGCGGTTGAATCCTTCAATCACCTCCTCCGGGTAAGGATTGTACCCGAACAGGTTACGTCCTCTCGACAGGGCGGTCAGCAGGGAAGCGCCCGCCACTCCTTCATGGATCTTTTCGAGCCGGATCCAGGGATTTTCAGACAGATAACGCATGATGGAATCGGGCACAGCCCCTCCCCAGACTTCCATCGCATAAAAACCGGCATCCTTATAATATGGGAGTACCCGGTCGACCTGTTCTTGTGTCATGCGGGTTGCAAAAAGGGATTGTTGCCCGTCACGCAAAGTTAAATCTCTGATTTTCAGCGTTTTATTAGCCATACCGCCTTAATTTGTTAAAAGATTAACAATAAGGCAAAAATAGTAATTTAAGCAAGACGAAAGCAGGTGATTGAAGGAACCTAATTAATTTTCGTCGGGGGGCACGGCTGGAGCACTGTGGTGATGATGGTGCCGACGGGCGCCCATCGATGGTGAATTTCTTGATAGATAAAAGATTGCAGGGATTCCGGCCGCGATCAGGGCCAGTGCAGCTGCACTCAGAGCCGCATCTTTAGACAGTAATCCAAGCCGGGGAGCGTAGAAGGCCAGCACAGGGGCCAGGCACCAGAAGAAGAGGAGAAAAAGATGGAAATAGAAGAGCATCCGGACGATGATGATATAGGGTTTCTTGATGAACCATTTGTGGCCCATCCGGTGATAGACCGAATTCAGGGCACGGTGATAAACCCACACCAATGCCGCCAGGATCAGTCCGTTCCAGAATCCTCCCATAAACCATCCTGCACCGGGCTCCACCGGCGGGCTGAGGATCGGTCCCAGGTAATGCTGCAACCAGAACCAGATGTATAGAAAGGACATGGCGAAAAGGCAGATCCCTGATACGATGATCCCCGGCTTGAACCTCCATAGTCTTGAAACCGATAAAACAACCAGTCCAAGTCCGCCAACGGCCACAGGTAGCAATGGAACATGTAGTAGCCGGGTAACGATCAGGAGCAGGATGACCCCGGTAAAGTACCAGACGGGCTGTGGAACAGAGGACGACCTGTGACGCCGGGTTTCGTCGGTATGCAGACGGGACCTGCGGTGGTGGGTGTGGTGGTGATGACGGGTAGATGTGGAAGGGGAGGGCATTCCTTGACAATGTTAGCTGATCGGTGTTTCGGGGTCTTCCAGGCGCATCCTGAGCGCGGTTTCTTCCGATTCTATTTCCTGTATCTGTCGTTTTTTCTTTTCAATGGCATGACGGGCCGAGTCGATCCGTGCCCGTAACCCCGCCAGTGTCTCGTTTCCTTTCCCGGAGCTTGACAGGATATCATACTGGTCCTTGAGTTCAGCCAGTTCATCTTCATCTTTTTCCAGTGAACGCCGTAATTCAAAAATATCGGCTGAGTACCTCGACAGGGTATATTGCATTTTAACGGT
>DAONFN010000129.1:0-7812 GCA_035403625.1 Bacteroidales bacterium | reverse complement strand
AAGGTCAGCAACCCGAATCAGCGAGGCAAGATGCTCGTAGCCGAAGGGATACGTAACGATTTGGTTTTAATTCAATAGCAACCAGCGCGGGGTAAATTACTCAGAAACGTTGCAGTGAGTGTTATACTTCGGTTGATCGGGTCCGCATTTTTGCGGACCCGATCGCTTAGTATGTCATGCCGTTTTCAGATCGATAAACACAACTAAAAATTGTGTAATGTCAAAAGTAGAAAAACAATTCATATTTATCATCGGCCCTCCAACCTCTCCGCACCGGAGAGGGGAGAAGGTCTTCCGGGACGTTTTCTGGCTACAATCATTTCGCTCCTCCGGGGCTCTCCCCTCCCTGCAGGCAGGGAGGGGACGAGGGTGGGTACTGTTTGACAGATCCGTTCGAAAATTAAAAAATCGTTAATCGAGTATTCGATTGTTCTTCAGGGTTCTCCCCTGGGTTGGGGGAATGGCGAAAAAAAAGAAATCGTGCTTCCTGGGCTGTGGCTCCTGTGGAGCCGGTTGCTCCTATTTCTCCGGCAGCCAGAATCCTTTGAAAATGTTATCGTCGGTGTACAGCTTGTTCGCGATGGCGGTCAGCTGCGCCGGTGTGATGGCGTTGAGCCGTTGCTCGACGGTGAGGATCCGCGCGGGATCGGTACCGTTCAGGTAAGAGGTCTGCAGATAGGTTAGCCAGTACTGGTTCCGTTTGATGTCCACCCGGTACTTCTCAATCGCCGGTTCCCTTACTCGCTTCCAGTCTTCGTCGGTAATGTTGCCCGGGATCCGGGTCTGCGCGATCAGCCGCATGAAGGCTTCGTCGACTTTGGCAATGTTGTCGGGACTGCAGGGGAAATAGGACTGGACGAACAACTCTTCCTTCGGGTACTTCTTGATGGTTCCGCCGCAGCCCCCCCCGTAAATCGCGCTCATCTTCTCGCGGATCGTGTCGACCACCCGGATATTGATGATCCCGTTGAGCTGGCTGAGTTTGAATACATCTTCGATATCGAAGGAGATATTCTTCGAGAAATAGTGTAGCAGCATGGCTTTTTGTTCACTGCCTTTGCGGAGGGTGAAGGTGTTGTTGCCGGGCTTGATGTTCATCCCCATGCTTTTGTAACCGGCTTTGGAAGTGCCGGCCGGTATGCCCGCCAGGTATTTTTCGACCAGCGGCCGGATCTGCTCTTCGGTGAATGTCCCGACAAAGGTGTAGTACATGCCCGATGGATTCCCGATGCGCTTCAGGTAAAAGGCGACGGCACTGTCGAGGTTGATTTTATCGAAATCCGACGGAACGGGGACCTGGTGCGCCCTCGGATTGCCCTGGTACAGGGTGTTGAAAACGGTGTCGGCAAAGAGGCTCTCGGGGTTTTGCTTGGCCAGCGCCAGTTCCTGCTTCGACCGGGTGATGAAAGAGGTGAACGCTTCAGCGTCTTTGCGCGGCGACGTGCTCTTCAGGTAGATCAGCTGGAACATGGTTTCGAGATCCTTCACGCTGCTGTTGCCTTCGATGAATTCGGTGTAATCATCGACCGTGGGAGTGACCATGACTTTCTTTCCCGACAGGAACTTCTCGAGGTCGGTCTTTGCAAAGTCGCCGTAACCCATCTCTTCGGTCACGTTGTTGCAGAACTGGGCACTCTGGTAACGGGGACCCGTATAGGTGCTGTATCCGCCGAATTTACTGCCCTTGAACAGGATCTCATCGTTCTTGAAGTCGGTGGGCTTGAGGCATACCGTGGCGCCGTTGCTCAGCGTCCAGGTGACCGTTCCCATCTTTTCGTCCTTTGTGGTGCTGACGATGCTGCCCGGCCGGGGCTCGCTTTTCAGCAGGGAGTTGGCGATGGCTTTTTCGGTGTAGGGAGTGACGGTGGCTTTCATGGCCTCCTCGATCCAGGCCTTGTACTCATCGTTTTTAGGAAGGTCGGGGCGGGTCTTGGTGGTGACATAGCTGAAGTACTTCATGTCGATGTCGATCTGCTTCCGGATGGCGTCGAAGTCGCTGAGCTGGATCTTATCCAGATGGTTTTTAGCGAAATTGTATTCCCATTCGATGCCGGGGATAGGCTCTTTATTCAGGTAGTTGCTGATGTATTCCCATACCAGCCGGCCCGATTCCGTCTTATCCCGTTCGTTGTACTGGGCCTCCAGTTCCGACAGCAGGGCCGCTTTGGCCCGTTTCAGTTCCTGCTCGGTATAGCCGAACTTCTTCGCGCGCAGGCATTCGGTCGTGAGCGTTTGTACAGCCGTTTTGATGCCTTCCGGGCTGCACATGGCCACTGCGGTGAAATTTTTATACCCGCGTGCCCAACTGCCCAGGTAAGTGTAGGCATAAATGAAGGGCGGATTAGCCGAGCTCACCAGTTCCGCCAGGCGGGCCGAAAGCATTTTACCGGCCAAGTTTTCAATGAGGTCGCTGAGATAGTCGGCGCCTGTCACACTTGGCTTTTTTACATGCGAACTCCCGATGAGGTTGATGGCGGTCATATCGGCCTCCGGGTCGCTCACCACCACCGCCTGGCTACGGGTGAAGGGTTTTACTTCGAAGAGTTCCTGGCGGGGTCGGGGATTGGCCGGGTCTTTATAATCGCCGAACTTCTCCCGGATCATCTGCTCGGCCTTGTCGACCGGCATGTCGCCTACCACGATCACGGCCTGCAGGCCGGGTCGGTACCAGTCGGTGTAAAACTTACGGATGGCGCTGTGATCGAATTTCTCCAGGATGGAGTCCTTCCCGATGGGAAGACGCTGGCCGTACTTCGACCCGTTGAGCATCAGCGGAAGCCAGATTTTCATCATGCGGTCTTCGGCCCCTTTGCCCAGGCGGCTCTCCGAAAGAATGACGCCCCTTTCCTTGTCGATCTCCTCGCCGGTCAGCAGCGCTCCGTGGGCCCAGTCGGCCAGGACGGTGAACCCGTCGTCGATCTTCTTCGCTTCGTCGGTTGGCACCGGCAGGATGTACACTGTCTGGTCAAAACCGGTGAAGGCGTTCAGGTCGTTTCCGAAACCCACGCCGATACTCTGAAGATAGTGTACCAGCTCATTCCCCGGAAAATGCTTCAACCCGTTGAAATTCATATGCTCCATGAAATGCGCCAGTCCCTGCTGGTCATCGTCTTCGAGGATCGAACCCGCGTTGACGGCCAGTCGCAACTCGACCTTGTGCTCCGGCTTGGCATTGTACCGGATATAATACTTCAACCCGTTGGGCAGCGTCCCGATCTTAACCTTGTCCGATACAGGGATTTTGACGGTGAGATCTTGGGCAACAACAAAGTAACTGCTCAGCAGAAACAGGAATGCAAGAAGGCTTGAGATTTTTTTCATATCACGATTTTTTTTGGTGTGCAGAAGAAGGGTGGGGGAACCGGGGATCGTCCTGTTAACAGATAAACAATACAAAAACGCAGCAACAAAGTTAATTATTATCCGGTCACCCACCATGCACGATTCACTTAACAAACACTTCGCTCCCTATTCGTTTTCCATCCCCTTCCAGGCATATCGTGTACATCCCCGCAGGCAGGCCCCGGATGTCGAACGTCTGTGTCACACCCGTGTATGGGGCTGCCAACATCGTCTCCCCGAGCGTATTGACCACGGTCCACCGCTCTTTTGCCTGTAGCTGAGGACTGGTTACTACCGGGTGTCGGCTGCCAAGTTCCACGGTTAATTGTTCCCTCGCCGGGTTGGGGAAAACCCGGATGGCCGCCTCTTTCCGGATCTCACCGATCGCCACCCAGGTACCGGCGTCGGTTGTCTTCAGAATGTTGTTGCCGCACAGGGCATACCCGATGCTGTCGGTTGCGAAAGCAATGCGGCCGGAATTTCCGACCCCCGCGGGGGGATTCCAGTCGATCATACTGGGGATCCAGCTTTGCGCGCCGTCGGTCGTCTTGCCGATGCTGATCACCATTTCGCGGTTGGTGGTGATTCCGCAGCCGATGGAGAAGCCGGTATGATTGCCGGTAAAGCCTATCCCCGAAGTACCCGGTGTGCCGGGTCCGATAACGGACATTACCCAGTTCGACAGATCGGCCGAACGAACCAGGTCATTGGCCAGGAAGTAGTAATAGGGATATCCGCCTCCGGCATACCCTGCCAGGACATAGGCACAGGTATCGGTCATACAGATTCCGAAGAGGTCCTCCGTAGTGCCCGAGTTGGCCTGTGTCCAGGTCTGTCCGCCATTGGTCGTGACCAGCAGGATGCCGCCATTGCCCGCGATCACTCCGTCGGCACCCCGGAATGCGATAGAATTGAACCTGGCGCTGACCGGCATCGTCACCGGGGCCCAGGAGGTGCCGCCGTTAACGGTGCGGAGGATAGTTCCGCTGTCGCCTGACGCCCAGAATTCGCCGGTGCCTGTGTAGCAAACGGAGAAGAGGTCATGGGTCGTGCCTGAGTTGAACAGGGTGCCATCATTGATCCGGATGATGGTTCCGTGCTGTCCGACGGCAATTCCCCCGATCCCTTCAGCCCAAACGAGGTCGAAGAAAGAGACAGGGATGCCATAGTTGAATTCCATCCAGTCAGAGCCTCCATTGGAGGTGACCATCACCTGTGCCTGATCGGCGATCACGATCACGGTGTCCTTATCGACGGCACAGATAGCTCCGTCGAGGTTGTAACTGCTGAAAGCGGGGTTTTGGTACACCCATCCCGACTGAGCCGGGAGACGGCCTCCTGCCAGTATCAGCAGGATGACCAGGTAGATTTGTGATTTCATGGTTGTTATTTTAACGTACAGACGCATTTCACAACTCAAGACCTGCCTGCAGGAAGGGGTGGGCAGGCAATAGCATTTCCATCCGGATCGCAGATATTCCGCGTAAAGGCTTCTTTATCCGCCCATCCGGTTTCCCGGCTTATACCGGATCACCTCCGCCTTCTCGAGGGTGATGAGTCCGCCCGAGGCGGTCTCTTCAAAAAGGGCTTCGATGACTTCCGTGAAGGCGCGGACTTTCTCCTCCGTATCGACGATCTCGATCACCAGCGGCAGATCGGCGGAAATCTCAAGGAATTTGCTGCGGTGAATCCGGGTATTGGCTCCGAAACCCATGATCCCTCGGGTAACGGTGACACCCATCAGGCCCCGCTTTTTGGCTTCGAACACGATCTCCTCATAAAGCGGTTTCTGGCCTTTGCGGTCGTTCTCGCCGATGAAGATCCGCAGCAGTTTTGCATCCCGTTCCAGTTCCATATCAGAGCATTTTGACCAGTGAATATCCCAGGAATGTGGCGGCAATCCCGATCAACAGGCTGCCGGCAATATAGAGAAAAGCATAGGTGTACTGTCCGTCGCGCAGCATCATGAAGGATTCATTCGAAAAGGCTGAAAAGGTGGTGAAACCGCCCAGCAGGCCCGTGGCCAGGAACATTCGCGCTTCCTGCCCGAGAATGCCCCGGTCGCTGAATCCGAATACGATCCCGATCGCCAGGCATCCCAGGATGTTGACGGTGAAGGTGCCGACGGGGAAGGAGTGGAGAGCGCGCTCCTGGAGGAACTGCGAGAGGAGGTAGCGGAGGGTGCCACCGATGAAACTTCCCGTTCCGATGGCCAGCAGGATTCTCATTTTCGGTTTCTTTTTTTGTGCAGGGGCTTGTTCAGTCCTCAGTCGTCAATCGTCAATCGTACATCGTACATCGTATCCATCACCTGGTTATCCTCTCCAGTTCCCTTGTCGTTTTCCAGTTCCTCGTAGTAGCCGTTACCTTAAGGGCTTTCTCCAGGAAGGTGTTGTGCAGTTTGGTGTTGCCGTAACCGTTGGGGCAGTATAGGTACACGGCTTTTCCGTGAAAGGCGATCTCTTCGCCCGGGGCGCGTTTTGCGTCGATGGCTTCGCGGGGGATCGATGCAGGTTCCGCCGAAAGGAAAGTGATGTGCAGGAAGGCGGGATCTTTCGACGGGTCGGCCGGGAACGGGTTGCCGGCGATCACCTGCCCGATTTCACCCGGAGTGAGCACCAGAACAGGCACTTCATAGCCAAACTCCTCGCGGATCCGGCCGGAGATCCGTGCGGCCATTGCTACGGTATCGGCCTCCTGCGAGCCAAAGACAACGTTGCCGCTCTGAAGGTAGGTGGATACGCCGGTAAATCCGAGCGCTTCGTACATCTTCCGGAGCGTCTCCATTTTGATCATGTTTTTCCCACTTACGTTGATGCCGCGGAGGATGGAGATATAAATGGCCATATGGTTCTAATCACATTGTTAGCAAATGTACCGGAATATGCGTTACTCATAACTCCCGAACATCGGGTATCCGTCGGAGTCGTAGCCGACGGACATCGTCACCCTCGACCAGGCGGTGATGCCGAATGTGGTGTCGGTCAGCCAGCCGTAGTCGTTGACTTTATATTCGAGGTAGTTATTCTCGGAGAAAGCGCGGAAGAAAGCGCCCCGGAGGTGGTAGCGGTTACGGAAGGGGTTGGGGGCGTTGTCGTAGGAATAAAACAGGATCTCATGCATGGAGAACAACTTACCCTGGAGGTACTTTTTCGTGATCACCCGCCTCAGGTTGCCGTACGACTGGTAAAAGGTCCGGCGGACGCTTCCGTCGGTGTTTTGCTCCACGATGCTGTCGCCGGCATAGATGTACTTCAGTTCGTAACCCTCCGGGTGCCAGCCGTCGGTCTTGAATACCCGGCTGAGACGGCCCTGTGAGTCGGTATAATACCTGTACGGGTTGAGCGGGTAGGTCCGGATCACGCCGTTGTCGAAGCTCTTCCAGTAGCAGGTCACGGAATGGTCGCCGGGAACCAGTGAATCGTACCCGTTGTTGGCAAACAGGTACCGGTTCAGGTTCGTTCCGGCGGGCACGAGGACCATGCTTCCGTCGACGCGTGTCACACTCTCCCCCGAGTAGGTGTACGCACTCTGGCGCGCATCCTGCGAGATGAGCACTTCCTGGTCGGCAGGAACCATGATATCGTCGCGCAGGAAAAGGTATTCCACCCGACAGTTCATCAGCCGGTGCGGCCAGTCCGGTGTGTCCGCATTTTTTTTGCAGCCGGAAAGGGCGACAAGGAAGCAAAGCAGAAACACTGCCTTTTTCATGACAGAGAAGGTATCAGGGGATTACTTTTCAGAAAATTCGAAGAGGAAGGTCGCCCGGGCCACCGTCTTATCCTTGACCGATATTACGTACCTGGGTTTGGAAGGTACTTTCATTCCCTGGAGTGCCTGGTAAACGTCGTTCAATGGCAGTACAAAACCGCTTTTATCGGGAAGGAGGTTTTTGTCGGTCGATGTGAAGACGATCTTGTTGTTGTTCTTGATCATGACCTCGATGGTAAACCCGCCCTTGATGGGTTTTTTGTTCCCCGGGAAGAAGGTGAGGGTATCTTTCTGGTGATCGAAGCTGAAGGTGAATTCGCTGTTGAGTGCCTTCACTTTAAATGGGGAATGGTCGTTGTTCAGGACCATGGTCCATTCGGAAGAACTTTGGGCGGCCAGCCGGAAGGCTGCGGACACGAGGAGCAGGGCCATCAGTGTGCCGGTGATCAGTTTTTTCATGGGAGGTTGATTGGTGTTTTTATGTAACGAGGTGTGGAGAAAGACGTTCAAGGCAAGAACAGGGAAGTGAATGCATGTTATTTCGTCGCGAAAGGTCTTCACGGAATGAGCTGTCATGGGGAGGTCAGGAGAAGAAAAGGTGATACATCCTGCTAATCAGTTACTTTACCTGAATTATAAACAACAAAGATACGAAAGATGGTGGATCTCAATCCGGAATTGAAAGGAATGGTCCAGGGATCATATTTTATTCGTGAGACACTGTTTTCAAAAGCGAAGTGAATTGAAAACAGATGTCGA
>DAONFN010000128.1:0-7831 GCA_035403625.1 Bacteroidales bacterium | reverse complement strand
GGCATCCCTGTCATTCCAACAGTCAGCTCGAAAGGGACCGGGATACCTGAACTTTTCAACCGGATCATCGAGGTTTTTGAAGACCGGGACCCGGTTGTCAGGCATGTGCACATCAACTACGGCAGTGAACTGGAGCGATCTATCCGTGCCATTCAGGAGGAGATCCGGAAAGACCGTTCGCTTACCGACCGGATGTCAAGCCGGTTTACGAGTATTAAGCTGCTCGAAAAAGACACTGCTGTATTTGAAGAGGTGGGCACCTCCCGTTTTGCAGCACCGATCCGTGATGTGGCTGACCGTGAAATCCGGCGGCTGGAAGCGATTTTCAGGGAAGACTCAGCAACCCTGACTACCGATGCCAAATACGGTTTTGTAGCCGGGGCCCTTCGTGAGACCATGAAAGCAGCGAAGCCGGAACCTGCGAACCGGTCGGTAAGTGAGCGTATTGATTCCATCCTTACCCATAAGCTGCTGGGATTTCCCGTTTTCATCCTGTTCCTGTGGATCATGTTCCAATCCACCTTCCTTTTCGGGGAATACCCAAAGCAATGGATTTCGCTGGGAGTCGGCTGGGTCGGTTCGCTGATTGAGAATGCCATGCCTGCCGGACCACTCAAAGATCTTCTGGTGGATGGCATCATCAACGGGGTGGGAAGCGTCATTGTCTTCTTACCCAATATCCTGATCCTGTTTCTGTTCATCTCAGTGATGGAGGATTCGGGCTACATGGCCCGGGCTGCCTTCATCATGGATAAACTGATGCACAAGATGGGGCTTCATGGTCAATCGTTCATTCCGCTGATCATGGGTTTTGGCTGCAACGTGCCTGCGATCATGGTCACCCGCACGCTGAAAGACCGGAATGACCGTTTGCTGACCATGCTCATTAACCCCTTCATGTCATGCAGCGCCCGACTGCCTGTTTACATTCTCGTGGCGGGGGCGGTATTTCCTGGATATGCGGGCAGTGTCATTTTCGGTCTGTATCTGCTCGGAATCCTTCTGGCAATACTCATCTCACTAATATTCAAGAAATTGCTTTTTAAAAGCCAGGAAGCGCCCTTTGTCATGGAACTTCCTCCCTACCGGATGCCCACGCTGAACGTCATCCTTCGTCATATGTGGGATAAAGGGAAGCAATACCTTCATAAGATGGGAGGAGTTATCCTGATCGCAGTGATCCTGATCTGGGCCCTGGAGTATTTCCCCGGCGGCAGCCGGCTCAGCCGTGACGAGAGGCTTCAACAATCGTTCATTGCCCATATTGGCCATACCATTGAACCGGTCATTGCCCCGTTGGGATTCGACTGGCGTATGGGTGTGAGCCTGATGACGGGAGCGGCTGCCAAAGAGGTGGTAGTCAGTACGATGGGTGTGCTCTTTGGCAGTGATCATTATCATGGCGAAACGGGTAAAAGACCTCTGGGTTCATCCTTGCGCGAAGCGACCTATACGAGTGGTCCCCGTTTAGGCGAAAAATTATTTACGCCACTCGTCGGCGCCTCCTACCTCATCTTCATCCTGATTTACATGCCCTGTGTGGCCGTGGTGGCCACGGTGAACCGGGAATCGGGGAGCTGGAAATGGGCATTGTTCCTCATCGGTTATACCACCCTTCTTGCCTGGCTCCTTTCGTTTGCTGTTTATCAGATCGGATCTATCATCATAACCTGAAATGATCGTTCAGTACATCATCGTGTTGCTCCTGATTGCCGGTGCCCTTACCCTTACTCTCGTGCGCCTGGTCAGGTTTTTTCGTGCGCCTGTTTCCGGGTGTCGGGGCTGCAGCGGATGCGCCATGGCCGACCTCAAAAAAGGCCGCCGGTGATGCTGTTCCGCTGCCGCTCTTGAATAGCTGATCCGCCACGGAATGGAATTATTGCACCTTGCCGCATTTCCCCGGATACCCGAAACAATTCCCTACCTTTGGACGCAAAACAATGAACATGGAAAACGGCATCTGCCTTCAAAGCGCCATCCCCGTTCGATCGGAGCCGGCTCACCGGGCCGAAATGGTCACCCAACTCCTCTTCGGTGAACTTTACCTGGTAACTGCCTCGGAAAATGGCTGGCACCGGATCCGGAGCCATTACGATGGTTACGAAGGATGGATCAGTAGTTTGCAGGCCAATCCGGTGGAAGAAGAAGAGTATCAGCGGCTGATCCATATTTCCACTCCGGTCACCCTCGACCTGGTACAATTGCTGTCGAGTGAAACGTCCCGGTCACTGGTTCCGCTTGTATTGGGAAGTTCCCTGCCGGGCTATGACGGTTCACGCTTCCGGATCGGCAACAACCATTATTTCTACGAAGGACAGGTTTCAGCCGGCGGTGATGCGGGCAACGATGACCATGACCGAAGTAGTGATCCCATCAACAGTCGCCTGATCAGCGACGCCATGCTCTACCTGAATGCACCTTACCAATGGGGGGGGCGGTCTCCTTTTGGGATTGACTGCTCGGGATTTACGCAGATGGTGTGCAAACTTCAGGGCATCCCCTTACTTCGGGATGCCTCACAGCAAGCCACTCAGGGAGAGATCGTACCCTTGCTGGAAGAAGCCGAACCGGGCGATCTCGTATTTTTTGATGACGCTGAGGGTCAGATCATTCATACAGGAATGCTGATCGACCGGAGTACGATCATCCATTGTTCAGGAATGGTAAGGATTGACGCTATTGACCATCAGGGAATTTTCAGTGCCGACGTGCAGCAGTACACCCACAATCTCAGGCTGATCCGCAGGATCCTTTGACCAGTTTCAGTTTCCCTGTGTCTCTTTCTTCCTTCGCTCGGCCGGTGGCTGATTGAACACCCAGGTGACTCTCAGGGTGATTACATTATTGTACTGGTAACGGGTTTCCGGTTGTTGATAAGGAACAGTATAGTTCACCTCAACGGTACGAAAATTCTTCATGGTGTACTGGTACCGGAGATTGGCCCACAGCCTGTTCCAAACCCGAATCCGCAAATCAGCGATAACGGCGAATTCATTATTCGACAACGGGGTTTTATACCTGTAGATACTGTCGTAGAAGTTATTTTTCGTTTCCTTGTAATTAATCAGTCTTCCGTACGAGAAACCTAATCCTCCGGAGATCAGTTGTTTGTCGGTATATTGCAATACAATTGGAATTTCAGCATAGTCAAGATTCAACCGAAAGGTTGTCGAATCCGTATCCCCGTAATGATAACTTCCTTTCTGGGAATACAGTAGTTCCATGCTGACCGACCATTGTTTCTTTGTTCCGAAAGGCACACTGACCATAGGACCAACGTTCAGCCCCACTTTGTTAAAACCATAATACTCATCTCCGTCAACCTGGCAAAGATTCATTCCAAGGCTTATACCTCCAAGGATACGCTGGGCCATGCTGAACGGCATTGCAGTCGTCAGCAGAAGGCCAAGCAGGATCAAGCGGAAAGGACGAATCATTGCGGGCGGGTTCAAAGCAATATAACGGTCATTCCCCGGGCTTAGTATGCCCGGTCTTCATGGTTAACTGGATCCGTTTCCTTTCCTGGTCGATCTCCAGCACTTCCACTATAACCTTCTGGTGTAGTTTCACCACCTCGTTCGGATCGCGTACAAACCGGTCGGCCAGCTGGCTAACGTGCACAAGACCATCCTGATGCACGCCAATATCGACAAACGCCCCAAAATTCGTAATGTTGGTCACAATCCCGGGAAGCTTCATTCCGGGTCGCAGATCACTGATCGAGTGGATGTTCTTGTCAAACTCGAAAATTTCGAACTGTTCTCTCGGATCCCGTCCCGGGCGGGCAAGTTCCAGCATGATATCCTGCAGGGTGGGCATTCCGACACGGTCGGTCACGAACTCCTCCAACCGGATCCTGGATCGCAGTTCCTGTTGCTCCATCAGGTCCTTTACACTGCAACCCAGATGCTTGGCCATACGGGTCACGACTGGGTAACTTTCGGGATGCACCGCACTGGCGTCCAATGGGTTTCCTGCATCTCGAATCCTTAAAAAACCTGCCGATTGCTCAAATGCCTTATCGCCGAAACGGGTCACCTTTTTAAGGTCGGTCCTCGATCGGAAGGGTCCGTTTTTGTTTCGGAAATCGATGATGTTCCGGGCGAGAGCAGGGCCGAGCCCGGAAACATAGGTCAATAGTTCTTCGCTGGCGGTATTCACTTCAACTCCAACCCTGTTGACACAACTCATCACCGTATCGTCAAGACTTTTTGCCAGCGCAGGCTGGTCGACATCATGCTGATACTGTCCAACCCCAATGGATTTGGGATCGATCTTCACCAATTCGGCCAATGGGTCCATCAGCCGGCGGCCGATGGATACCGCACCGCGGACAGTAATGTCGTAATCGGGGAACTCTTTCCGGGCCACCGCGGATGCGGAATAGACCGATGCGCCACTCTCGTTGACGACCAGGGCGATAAGATCCCGGTCGAATGGGATGGCCCGGATCAGCCTTTCGGTTTCACGGCCGGCTGTTCCGTTCCCGATGGCGATTGCTTCGATCCGGTAAGCGCTGACCAGGCTTTTGATTTTGTGGATCGACTCCCTGACTTCATTCTGAGGTGGATGGGGATAAATGGTTTCGTTGTGCACCAGCTTCCCCTGGCGGTCAAGACAGACTACTTTGCACCCCGTCCGGAAACCCGGATCGATGGCTAAAACCGCCTTCTGGCCCAAGGGTGGCGCCATGAGCAATTGCCGCATATTTTCAACAAAAACGCGGATCGCTTCCCGGTCGGCCTTTTCTTTCGCCACCTGCCGGACCTCCGTCTCCATAGATGGGAAGAGGAGCCTTTTGCAACTGTCGGCAATGGCATCGCGGACGATCGCCGATGAAGCGTTGTTTCCCCTGACAAACATCCGGTTGAGGATATCTGTTGCCACTTCCTCGTTTACATCAATGGAGATACGTAAAAATCCTTCATTCTCTCCCCGCAACATGGCCAATACCCGGTGAGAAGGCGCGCGGTGAAAGGGTTCATGGTAATCAAAATACATCTTGAAATTGATTCCCTCCTGTTCTTTACCCTTCACCACCTTTGCGGTAAGCTCCGATTCCCGTTGAAACAGGTTCCGGATCCTCATCCTTGCCCTCGCGTCCTCGTTGACGGTTTCGGCAATGATATCGGCAGCACCTTTTATTGCCTCCTCCACAGAATTGACCCCTTTTTCGGTATCCACGAATTTCCGCGCCCTGACTTCAATATCGTCGTAGTGCTGAGTCAGGATCAGGCTTGCCAGGGGCTCCAGGCCTTTCTCCCTCGCGATACTTGCCCGGGTTTTCCGTTTCGGCCGGTAAGGCAGGTAGATATCTTCCAGTTCCGACATCGTTCCGGCACCAAGTACTGCAGCTTCCAGTTCGGGTGTCAGTTTTTCCTGCTCCCGTAACGAATTCAAAATCGTTTCCCGTCTGGCATCCAGTTCCTTCAGCCGTGTCAGTCTCTCCCTGACATGCATGATGGCCACCTCATCCATTGAACCTGTCATCTCCTTGCGATAACGGGCAATGAAAGGCACGGTTGCCCCGCCTTCCAGGAGATTGATGACATTCAGGATAAACCCGGGATTGACCGAAAGTTCGCCGGCTATGATCCCAGCATATTTTTCATTGATCATCGTACAATATTCACTGAACCCTTGAAAATCACGTCTCCGTTGGTAATGATATCTTTCCCGGGAAAACTGATCTTGACCACCCAGATATAGGTATCCGGCGGACAATCGGTTCCTCCCCACTTACCATTCCACCCTTTGTCGATATCATCCGACTCAAAGAGCATCTGTCCCCACCGGTTAAAAACAACCATACTGAAATTGACCGTACGGTACAGCCCATTGACTCTGAAGACATCATTCAATCCGTCGCCGTTGGGCGTAAAGGCGTCGGGAATAAAATAATTAAATACCTTAACGTAGGTTGTATCGGAGTTTGTGCAGCAATAGACATCCCTCACGCGGGCCCAGTAAGATCCCTGTTGCCCGACGGTGATGGAGGATTGGATGGAACCGGTCGACCAGGTGTACTCGGGGTATCCCTCGCCGGCATGCAGCGTGATCGTCGAACCCTTATAAAGGAGCACGGTATCAGTCAGGGATATTGGTGGTTTTGGATGACTGACTATCAGTACAGAATCGACAAACGATTGACCGGCATAGGTTTCCGTCATTTTTACCCAGTAATTTCCGGGAGTGGTGAAAAGGTGCGTGGGGTTCATCACCACCGAGCTCAATCCATCCCCGAAATCCCATGACACAGCATCGATATTCGCCGGGTTGGTGATCTTAAAAAGGGTTGAATTCCCTTCGCATACGCTGTCCCAGCTGAATGGGGGCAGGTACAGGTAGCTTTGGACCAGGTTGGGAAGGCTGTAAACACTCTTTCTGCCCGAAAGGTCGAACCTGACTCCGTTGTTGTGGCTCAGGTGGTTAAAATTACAGGCAAGCCCGGGTCGGTTCGGGTTATAGATCACCTCAAGTGAATCCCGCTTAACCTTCAGGTTATTCGTTCTGGAAAGGTAGATCCGGCCGTCGGGGGCCAGTTGAATGGCATTCCAGCGGACGCTGGCCGACGAATCGATTATTACCGGGTTTGAGAGTCCGTTGTCAAGATCAAACTGGTAAAGACAGGTGGGTTTTTGGGGGATGATCCCACCGAGGTAATCCAGCACAGTGGCATATAACTTCGATCCGTCGGGAGAGAATTCCATTCCATAGGGGTGGATGTCGGGCTTGGTGACCCTGTAACTTCTGGGATTCGTTATCCTCCCGGTTTCGTTATCAAAATCAAACAGTTCGATCAGTTTATCGTAGGTGATCGCCAGGGCAAGTCTTTTGCCGTCGGGAGAACATTTCATGTATCCCACCATGTTGTTCCGCGCTTTTTTGCTGGTGGCCATGTGGGAAGTACCCACCGCACTGGTCACTGAATCGACGATTCCCGACGAATTAACCAGGTAGGCATGAAACTCATTTGATTCCCACTTGTGGGCGATTACCCAGAAGCCGGTTTTCGAGCGGTTGGCAACGGCAGTCACCTTCTGGCAGGCAGGGGTAAGCAGCGGAATGTTGAGTACAGACGACACGGCTTTCCCAAGACCGTTTCGTTCCTTCATGTCGATGATGGTATATCGTAACCCCTGGGTGGTAAATTTGGTGGTGTCTGCCAGGTCGTACCGGATCATATCCACCGTGAACACCAAATACATGGATTCATCCCCTCCCATCGGCACTGTAATAACCGGCTGTGTAACGCCCGGATCTCCGGAAAGCCCGGTAGCGTTTTCCATTTCAGCGAAATTCTTATCCCATACGACCTTCCCGTTGGTGATGAAACGGAGATTCCCAAGGCTGTCGCAAATGGATCCTGTTGCCTGGATCGCGCTCATGGCATTCTGATCGGTCAGGGGAGCCGCCGGTCCGTTCCTGAAATCGATACCCGCTTTTTCCCCGAAATACCAAACCATGGCCTGTTTCTGAGATCTGGGACAATTCCCCTGGGTCCAGGGGATTTGTGCTACAACCAGCGAAACCGGGAGGATTAGAAGCAAAGCCAGGATCGTCAGGCAGAAGTGAACCGGCATCATATGAGAGTCACGTGCCGGCACTACTCAACCACCAGTTTTCGGACATACAAAGCAGCTTCTGTTTCGATCTTCACGAGGTAAATGCCCTTGGGCAGCCCCGTGAGGTCGACGCTCGCCTGAAGTGTGGCGTCGTTCTCCTTGCGGAAGGAAAAGTTTTGCAGAACTTTACCGAGTGGAGTCATCAGGGCACCTGTAGTTTTTGCGCCGATCCCGGCGACCCCGATGGCGACCCGGTCACGGGCGGG
>DAONFN010000127.1:0-7835 GCA_035403625.1 Bacteroidales bacterium | reverse complement strand
CAGGCACCTTTTTCAGCGACCTGGGCGACAAGGTCATCTACGATGAATTCCTGGTGAAGCTGAAGCTCATCGCCACCCGGTAACCGGTATGGACCGGAAACAGTTCCTTGCTGCAATGGCCCTTTTACCGTTAAGCGGATCAATCATGAAACTCAGGGAATTTTACGACACGGCACGATCGATGGAGAGCACGGCAGCCATGCCTGTGCTCTTCGCCGGTCATGGCAGCCCGATGAATGCCATCGAAAACAATGAATTCACCCGCGGATGGCAGGCTATGGTTGCGGGTATCCCCAGGCCGGCCGCCATCCTGTGCATCTCCGCCCATTGGGAAACCCGGGGCATCCTTGTCACCTCCATGTCAACCCCCAGAACGATCCATGATTTCGGCGGATTTCCGCAGGAACTCTATGAAGTTCAGTACCCTGCACCGGGAAGTCCCGAACTGGCCAGTGAGATCCATCATCTGCTGGAATCAACATCGGTCGGGATGGATGACCAGTGGGGGCTCGATCATGGTTCCTGGAGCGTGATCCGGAAAATGTACCCCGACGCCTCGATCCCGGTCGTCCAGCTAAGTATCGACTATCGGCTGAATCCCCGGGAACACTATGACCTGGCAAAGGGACTGGCTTCGCTTCGGGGAAAAGGGGTGCTGATCATCGGCAGCGGTAATATGGTGCATAACCTGCGGCTGGTGGATTGGAAAAATACGGACAAGGGATATGACTGGGCCGACGAGGCCAATGCTCTGTTTAAAGGCCTGATCCTCAGAAATGAACATCAGAAACTTGCCGATTACCTCACCCTCGGTGCGGCGGTGCGGCAATCGGTACCCACTCCGGAGCACTTTCTGCCGCTGCTGTATGCGCTTGCCATGCAATCGGAGAAAGATGAGGTATCCTTCTTCAATGACCGCACCCTGATGGGATCACTTTCGATGACCTCGGTAAAAATCTCCCCCATCACTTGATCACCGCAACAACAAACTCCATCTCCGGCGCATCGACCGCTATTCCGCCGGCATTGACGAACTTGACTTCGACCCGGCCGGATTCCCTGACCCTGGCATAGGCAATCATCAGTCCATCGGGGAGTTCCATAGAAGGTGAAAGATAGACTACCTGGCCGGGAATGGCACCATCAACGTTGATTACGTCTTTAAAGCACGATCCCGTTTGGATGACCGGCAGGTCGATGGTCACAGCAGTTTTCATGACCGGTGACGAGTTTCCTTCCGGTTTCAGGACTGCACTAACGCGCAGGATCTGCCCGTCGGGGCTGACATACAGGTTTGGGCTTACCCCGGTGATGGTAGAGTTGTAAGCGCCCATGCAGTAGAGCGTTTGTACATTTCCGTTCCCGAGCCTTACCTGGTTGTCACCCGTCGCCCTGGCCTGGTATCCGACAGCGGTGGTGTTTATCAAATCCGTCAGTCCTGCGTCGAACCCGGCATAGCTTCCGAGTGCCGTATTGTTATCCCCGGTGAGGTTCCCGAGCAGGGCATCGGCTCCGATGGCAACATTCCCGTTGGCTGCCGTGATCTCCTTCAGAGCCGATTTTCCCAATGCCACGTTCGTGTTCCCATGCGCATTTTTCATCGCATCCCAACCGATAGCGGTATTATAATTTCCGTCGGTGTTTTCACGCAGCGCGGTCTGACCGATGGCGACATTGGCCTCGCCCAGTGTATTGTTGTACATAGCCTGGTTGCCGATGGCGGTATTTTCGCTGGCCGAATCGTTGTGCATGGCTTCAAACCCGATGGCCGTGTTGGTATAGCCGCTGATATTCATGTTCAACGCACCTGCTCCGACAGCTACATTGTTGAATCCGTTGACATTCGAGAACAGGGCTACATTTCCCAGGGCCGTATTATTGGAGGATTTATTATCGTGGAGAGCGCTGAAACCGACCGCTGTGTTGGTATTGCCGATCTGGTTGGCAGTAAGTGCACCGGATCCCACCGCCGTGTTGTATATTCCGTCGATGTTATCGTGTAAGGCCCACGCCCCGAGGGCTGTATTGTCGGAGGCATGATTCTGATCGAGGGCGATGAAACCGACTGCCGTGTTGCCGTTGCCTTCCTGGTTATTGCTCAGGCTGCCGTGACCCACGGCCACGTTGCTGGTCCCCGTCGTGTTGGCCTGAAGTGCCCAGGCACCCAACGCGGTGTTCTCGGAACCCAGGTTCTCCCTTAACGCCACGAATCCGATGGCCGTATTGTTGTTCCCTTCCTGGTTGTTTTGTAGCGTACCGTTTCCCATCGCCACATTGGAGGCTCCTGAAACGTTCGAATGCATGGACCAGGAACCGACGGCGGTGTTTTCGGAGGCGTGGTTTTCCTGCAATGCCTGATAGCCCAACGCGGTATTGTCATTTCCGACCTGGTTGTTTGCGAGCGTCCCGTTCCCCATGGCTACATTGGCTGTCCCGGATGTATTCTCGTGCATGGACCAGGATCCGATGGCGGTATTTTCACTCACGGTATCCTGATAGAGAACCTGGTAGCCGATAGCGGTGTTGTCATTACCCCAACGGTTATTGGCCAAGGCAGCGTTTCCCATGGCCACGTTGCCATGTCCTGCCGTATTTTCATGCATGGCCCAGGAACCCACTGCCGTATTTTCGCTTACGGTATCCTGGAGAAGCGCCTGGTACCCGATAGCGGTATTGTCATTTCCCCAACGGTTATTAAGCAGGCTTCCGTTCCCCACAGCCACGTTACTGTGTCCTGCCGTATTTTCATGCATGGCCCAGGAACCCACTGCCGTATTTTCGCTTACGGTATCCTGGAGAAGCGCCTGGAATCCGATGGCTGTGTTGTCACACCCCCAGCGGTTATTGACCAGCGCTGCATTCCCAACCGCCACATTCTGGTAACCGGAGATATTTTCCCGCATGGCCGATTCTCCGATCGCGGTGTTGCTGTTGGCCGTATCGTTGAGCATTGCGAGGTACCCGATGGCCGTATTACTGGTCCCCGACCGGTTCATCGCCATGGCTGAGTTTCCCACCGCTACATTCTGGTAACCGGAGATATTCTCCCGCAGCGCCGATTCGCCGATGGCCGTGTTGCTGTTGGCCGTGTCGTTGAGCAGGGCGTCATATCCCACAGCCGTGTTGTTGACCCCGAACTGCCGATAGAGAGCATGCACGCCATACGCCGTATTGCGCTTATTCCAGTCGATGATACCGGCCGGTTCGTTGTTCACTTTCAGCCGCAAGGCCGATGTATCCAGGGTCCCAAGAAAATTGACCGCCGGATCCAGCGCCAGGTTCCCCGTCAGGGACCAGCCGCCGGTGCTGCCAATCACGGGAATCCAGGCTGCCCCGTTATGAAAAAAAATCAGTTCATACGTTGTGTTATACACCAATAATCCGGCGACCGGACCGACGATCGCATTCATCTGCACATCGGTCATACGGGGCGGCAAAAATCCTTTGCTGGTACTCATGACATCCAGCATTGATGAACCGGTCGGATTCGTGGTTCCGATCCCGACCTGCGAAAAACCTGACCCTGAAATCGCCATCACAGCCAGGAAGAAAAACAATTTTTTCATGGGTAATTGGAATGTGTTGGTTGATAAATATATGGATAAAGAATTATATCCGGGTTTCCAGCATATAAATATAAAATGATTGTAACGATTTTCCTAGGAAAGTTGAAAATTTTCGAATCACGATATTTTCATAACAATTCCGCAATGGAATCACAACGGCCATTGCATGGATGGATAAAAATGAAATTTTGATTACCTTTGTCACTCCCGGAGCAATGGGTTTGCAAATCCTGCTGCCCCGGGTTACATGGAAAGAACAGATCCCTTCCTCTCCCTGATAAAGAATTACCGGCGGTTGTTCAACTGCCTGATGACCTGATCCTGCCTCCCCGGCAACCGAAGGTGTAACCCTGCCTCCATACACCCTGCCATGTATCCCGGGTCCGGGATTTTTCTCCTGTTCGCTCATTCATTTTTCCTGCCATGTTCGAAAATATTCAGCAGCATACCCTCAACCCTGAACGTCATCCGGTAAGCGAAGGCAACTTCCCTTCAGCGCCCGGCCAGGATTCCACCGGCATGAACCAACGTATCCGGGCTTTGCGAAAAAAAAGCGTCGAAACCGAACCCACGCTGTCAATCGAGCGTGCCCTGCATCAAACCGCCTTTTACCGGGAACATTACGGCACTTGCTCCATTCCCGTCCTTCGTGCGCAGAGTTTCTACGACCATTGTGAAAAGAAAACCATCTATATCGGCGAGGGCGAATTAATCGTAGGCGAACGGGGGCCGGTGCCGAAAGCGGTTCCTACCTTTCCTGAACTCACCTGCCATAGCATCGAAGACCTTCATGTGCTGAATACCCGGGAGATGCAGCGTTACACCCTCAGCCAGGATGACATCGACCGGTATGAAAAAGAGGTCATCCCTTACTGGAAAGGAAGAACTCAGCGGGAACGGATTTTCGCACATGTTCCCCCTGAATGGCAGGCCGCATACGAAGCCGGACTCTTTACCGAGTTCATGGAACAGCGTGCCCCCGGACATACCGCACTCGACGGAAAGATCTACCGGAAAGGAATGCTTGATTTCAAGCAGGATATCGAAGCGAACCTGGCAACCCTGGATTACCTGAACGATCCCGATGCAACCGACAAGGCGGAAGAGTGGAAAGCCATGGCTATCGCCTGCGATGCCGTGATCCTTTTTGCCCGGCGGCATGCGGATCTGGCCCTGGAATTGGCGGAGCGGGAAGCAGACCCAACAAGGAAGGCGGAACTGATCCGGATCGCGGAGGTATGTACGCATGTCCCTGCCTGTGCACCGCGAGATTTCCGGGAAGCCATCCAGATGTACTGGTTCGTGCACCTCGGAACCATTACCGAGTTAAATGGCTGGGATGCCATGAACCCCGGTCATTTCGACCAGCATCTGTATCCGTTTTATGAGAAAGGGCTGGCCGACGGAACGCTGACCCGGGAAGCAGCGAAGGAATTGATCTCCTGCTTCTGGATCAAGGTCAACAACCACCCTGCCCCGCCCAAGGTCGGGATTACCGCCCGGGAAAGCGGGACCTATAACGATTTCACCAACATCAACCTGGGAGGGGTCACCCCTGCCGGAGAGGATGGATCGAGTGAAGTGTCGCGCATCATGCTCGAAGTGATCGAAGAACTGCACATCCTTCAGCCCGGGAACTCCGTTCACCTTTCGGAACAAACACCTGAGCCTTTTCTTCAATCCGCCATCCGGGTGATCCGGCAGGGACACGGTTATCCGTCGGTATTCAACGCAGATCTGTATATCCGGGAAATGCTCCGCCAGGGCAAGTCACTTCAGGATGCCCGGGAAGGAGGATGCAGCGGATGCATCGAGGTGGGTGCTTTTGGGAAAGAGGCCTACCTGCTCACCGGATACCTGAATGTCCCGAAAATCCTGGAAGTCACGCTGAACAATGGATTGGACCCCGTGACAGGGAAGAAGGCAGGCCTGGAGACAGGGGATCCCCGGCAATTCTCATCGTATGAAGAATTGTATGAGGCATTTGTCAGGCAGCTCCGGTATATTGTGGACCAGAAGATGCGGGTCAGCAACTACATCGACCGGATGTTCGCGAAATACGCCCCGGCCCCCTTTCTTTCCGTGGTAATTGCGGATTGCATTTTAAAAGGGAAGGACTATTACGATGGCGGTCCGCGTTACAACACGAGCTACATCCAGTGCTGCGGATTGGGAACAGTGACCGATAGTTTGTCGGCCCTGAAACGGCATGTGTTTGAGAACCGCTATGTCACCCTGGATCGCCTGCTGGCGGCGATATCGAAGAACTTTGCAGGTGATGAAGTATTGCGGCAGGTTCTGATGAACCGTACACCCTTTTTCGGAAACGACGATGACCAGGCCGATGCCATCGCCACGCGGGTTTACGATGATCTCTTCAACGCTATCGACGGAAAACCCAATATCAAACCGGGCGGAAAATATCATCTGAATATGCTGTCGACCACCTGCCACATCTACTTCGGTAAAGTGCTCGGCGCCACGCCCAATGGCCGCCTGGCCGGCAAAGCCATATCCGACGGCACCTCCCCGTCGCACGGAGCCGACACCCACGGGCCTTCAGCCGTGATCCGGTCGCTGGCGAAACTCGACCAGGTCAAATCAGGCGGGACCCTGCTCAACCTGCGTTTTCTGCCAAGCCTGTTACGCAAAGAGAGCGACAGAGATAAACTCGGCCGGCTGATCCGCACCTATTTCCGACTTGGCGGGCATCATGTGCAGTTCAACATCGTCGACACCGCCACCCTCAAAGCGGCCCAGGCAAGTCCCGAAGAGTACCGCGACCTGATGGTCAGGATGGCCGGGTATTCCGATTATTTCAATGACATGAACCTGGATCTTCAGCAGGAGATCATTGAGCGGACCGAAAATGATGCCTTCTGAGGTTAACCCCACCCCGACAGGGTACCCCCACCCCGACAGGGTACCCCCACCCCGACAGGGTACCCTGTTCGACATTAAACGGTACGCCGTTAACGATGGCCCCGGGATCCGGCTGGCGATCTTCTTCAAAGGCTGCAACCTTCATTGTTCGTGGTGCCACAACCCGGAAGGAATCTCACCCCTGCCGGAAAAGATGTACAACCGCTCCCGGTGCATCGGCTGCGGGACCTGTGTCGAAGCCTGCCCTGAAAAAGCATTGAGGCTTACCGCGCAGGGCATCGTAACCGATTCCACACGTTGCACGCAGTGCGGTCATTGTGCGGAAGTCTGTCCCTCATTGGCCCTGGAAATGTCGGGACGAATACGGACCACCGACGAGGTGATGGCGATCATCGAGCGGGAAAGGGAGTTTTTTGAGGAATCGGGAGGCGGGGTCACGTTTACCGGTGGTGAGCCGCTGATGCAGCCGGAGTTCCTCCTCAGCCTCCTCGAAGAATGCGAACTGCGCGGGATTCACCGTGCCATCGACACAGCGGGCCATGTCAATCCAGCGATCCTGCAGGCCGTTGCACGACACACCGATCTGTTCCTGTACGACCTCAAGCTGATGGATGGTGACCGCCATCGTAAATGGACCGGGGTAGGCAACGAACGGATCCTCAGCAACCTGAAAATGCTGGCATCATCGGGTGCCGCGATCATCATCCGAATCCCGTTAATAGCCGGGGTGAACGATGATGAGCGGAACATCCGGGAGACCGCACGCTTTGTCGCCGGACTTGATGGCGGTCCCCGGGAGGTCCACCTCCTGCCCTGGCATCCCGTTGCCCGTAACAAATACCACCGGCTCGGGCGGCCCGGCGATTTTACCGAATTCGACGCTCCAGAAAATGCTGTGCTGGACCGGACAATTTCTATCTTTGCATCCTTCGGGATCACCGCCCTCGCCGGTGGTTGAGCCCTGCCAACCCGCTACCGTATGACAACTGCCTCCCCTTCCCCGTCGGGGTCTTCCACCCTGTCGGGGTTCAACAGCCGAAAATTCAGGTTCTGGTCGTTCATCTCTATGTTCCTCCTGGTATTCGTTCACGGCTATAACCTGCAGGTCAGGTACATGCAACCCTGGACCATCCCCGGCGAAGCGGTGACCTTCACCTCCTTCACCGAGTACTTCCTTGCCAACGGCATCTTCCGGTTCCGGATCCCGATGCTCTTCATCATCTCGGGATTCCTTTACGCCATGCACGATTACAAGCCTTACGGACAACGAACCCGAAAGAGGCTCCGCACCTTGCTGATCCCCTACCTTATTTGGAGCGCTCTTGGTTTCGCCTTTACCTGGCTGCTCGAATCCTTCCCCTATACCCTCGGAATTGTTTCTGCCTC
>DAONFN010000126.1:0-7910 GCA_035403625.1 Bacteroidales bacterium | reverse complement strand
TCGTGGTAAAGCTGTTCCAGGGGCAGGGTACAATCAACCCTGAATTGTCCGGCCAGTTTCTCCAGGTTCTTCCGGTGGGAGGCCGACCTCATCGCGAAGGTAAGCTGGCGGACCAGGTTGACAATCCTATGCAACAACGGAGACTCCGGCTTTGCGTCGATCCCGGGGAAAACTTTACCACTCAGGGCAAACATGACATCCGAAGCCTTGTTCATCCATACGTGCTTCGGGTAGTCCATCATGTGGGTCATGTTGATGAAGAGCCGGTTGTAGAACTGCTGAATGTACCTGGGGCCGGTGCGGTCGCCAAGCCGGAAAGCACCGGCTGCATCGGCGAGGATGGCCATTCCCACATCGATCGCTTCGGCGGATACCGATGCGGTCAGCGGCGTGGCCACCCCCGGCATCATCTCACCGATATTGCCGAGAGTCCAGATCCCCATTGGGTCGTCGGACACTGTATCCAGCTCATTGTAATGGACTTCGTCGAGAGCCGTAACGGGTCTTACCTGCAACCAGTGCAACACTCCGGCGCGGTCGATAGCCCACTCCAGGTCGACCGGTGTGCCGAATCGTTTTTCCGCCTGTAGTGCACCCTCTAGAATCTCTTTCAAAAGTTTCTCATCCAGCAGGTCGCCATTCCGGCCGATGGCAGTACGGATATCCGATCCGCTCCGGAAGATCTGGTAATGGTGAGCATCCTTCGAACCGCTCACCAGGGCTTCCCCTTTTCCTGCCACTGCATTGACAACCACTTTATCCCGTCGTCCCGACACCGGGTCGGCCGTAAAAACAACTCCTGCCACACGGGCATCGACCATATTTTGAAGGATGACGGATAACCGGAGGTCGGCAGCGGGCGCCAGTTCTTCGCTGTAAGCTTTTACGCGGGGAGCTTCTGCTGCCTGTATGCACCGAAGGATGGCTGTACGGATATCCTCATAGCTTGTAAGGTCAAGGTAGCTTTCGAACTGGCCGGCAAAGGAACGGTTATGACCGTCTTCACTGACGGCTGACGAGCGTACGGCCTTGGGACCATCACCCAGCAATTGCAAGTGCTTTCTGACTATCTCGTCGTCGAGGGTCTCCGGGGTCGGGTGGATCAGGACCACCGTTCCCGGTACCTTCAGTCCTATCTCGCGCAGCGATTGCAGCCCTTTGGCTTTGCCTCCTACCTCTTCGTCGGTTATTTCATGCAGAAATCTGATCAAACCTGTGATCCCCTTTAATCTTAGATGGAAAAATCCAAATTCGCTGAATCAGTCGACTTTATAAAGATCAGCATGGAAGCCGAATTCGACCATTCCAAGGCCTTGAACACCGTCGAAAGTATAATTTCCGATGCCTTCCCTCATCATATATTTCCCATCGTGAAGGTACGGAAATTCGCCTACCCGGCGGAATTCCATCCGGTGTGTCTTCCCACTGCGGGTTTTGATGTCGATGAGCCCATGATCGGGCAGCGTTTTTGACTTCGATACCGTTTCCAGGTCGGTGCAATCGACGATGGCATCCGTAGTCCCGTTGGGATGGGTGATGAACCCGGCCGTAAGTCGTCCCAGGAATTGCCATTTTATCGTGGTAACCGTCCAGTGAATGCCCGCATCCGAAACCCCTGTCATCCAGAAATGGCGGTCCCAGGTGAGCCAGTTACGGGATCCGAACGAGTGGTCACGCGAACCCATCATGTCGAATTCATACCTCTTGCCGTCGAGGTAAATGGTCCCTATCAGGCGGCCGGTTTGCTCATAATGCACCTGGTGAGTATCCTTCATGGCATGGAAAAAGTCGCGGGTCCATTTTTCCGCAGCGATGGCATCCGCGATGCTGGTATGGTCGGAACTTTTCTCAAAGTCATACACCGGATTCTCCCCGATAAACATCAGATCGGTCGTGCAATCGTGTGGAAGCCCGTTCCGGTCATGCACCTGTCCGGTGAAGCGGATCCGCCATTTCCAGCCGATCTCGACCGGTTCCCATTGCAGGGTGCCCTGGTGGAAGCCGGATCCTTCCGGTCCCGGCGATGAGGTCAGTCCGAAATATCCCGCCTCTTTCAGGTAAAAATCGAACCAGTATTCATTCGGACGTTTCGGCGCCCGGAAAGCCATCCGGGTGATGAATGCGTTTCCCTGCCGGTCGCCGCCGTAGAAATAGGAACTGTCGTTTGGGTAGGGCTGATTTTGGTCAACGTGCTTTTGTTCCAGGTATTCAACAGGCAGGAGGCGGCTTTTAGTCCTGCGGACCATTTGCCGCGCGATCAATCGTTTCAGCATGGGAAGATTTTTGGGTTGCAAAGGTAAAAAGTTCAGATGATCCCCAGCGCTGCCAATCCCCCTTCGGCGGTTTCTTTATAAATCCTTGGCAGATCATGGCCGGTTTGTTTCATAGCCTGAATAACCCGGTCGAAGCTGATGATGTGATGACCGTCGGATAGAAGGGCGTACATATTGGCATCCAGCGCTTTGGCAGCGCCGAAGGCATTGCGTTCGATACAGGGGATCTGGACGAGTCCGAATAAGGGATCACAGGTGAGACCGAGGGAATGTTCCATGGCGATGGAGGCTGCATACTCGATCTGGGTGGGGGTTCCACCGAACATCTGTTCGGCCGCCGCAGCCGCCATAGAACTGGCGGTGCCGACTTCACCCTGGCATCCGACCTCTGCGCCGGAGATCGAAGCGTTGAATTTGATGAGATTCCCGATCAGTCCTGCGGTGGCAAGTCCGCGGAGGATCTTCCTGTCGTTGAAATCGTACTGGGTTTTAAGGAGGTACAGAACGGCCGGCAATACCCCGCAGGAACCACAAGTCGGGGCTGTGACGATCTTCCCGCCTGCAGCGTTTTCTTCCGAAACCGCCAGTGCAAAGGCAAAGGTAAAAGCCCGTCTTGACAAAGTTCCTTTGAAGCTGCGGGCCTTGGTATAGTACGATGAGGCCTTTCTCGGCAGGTTCAGGCGTCCCGGAAGTACACCTTCCGCTTCGATGCCCCGCTCAACAGCATCCTGCATCACCTGCCACACTTCAGCCAGATAATCCCAAATCCCTGACGGTTCATGCATTTCCACAAATTCCCAGAAAGTCCTGCCGTTTTTACGGCACCAGGCCACGATCTCATCCATGGTATTTAATGGATAGAGGTGGTCGGTGGATTGCCTCACTCCCGAATCGCTGATATCGCCTCCGCCGATGCTGTAGGTGATCCACTCGTCGCGTGTGTTGCCTGCTTTGTCGAGGGCTTCGAATTTCATCCCGTTGGGATGGGCAGGAAGAAAATGGTCGGGTTCCCATACCAATTCGACGGTATGGGGTGCTAATGCCTCGTTGATCGCACGGTCGGTCTGGTGTCCTTTGCCCGTCAGTGCCAGGCTTCCGTACAGGGTGACGCGGAAACGCCGGATGCCGGGGTTGCGGATGAGAAACAACGCCGCGGCCCTCCGGGGAGCCATGGTATGGCTGCTGGAAGGACCATTGCCGATCTTGAATATTTCTTTAATGGATTCCATAACGGGCAAGTGTTAATAGGGTGCCGGATGCGTAAACAAGTAGAGACGCAAAATGTTGCGTCTCTACGATATATTCAGGAATGAAGTGAGGCGTCGAAAGACCTTTACGGGGCCGTAAGGGGCTAGCCCATCCGAACCGCGAGGTCGGCCAGGCGCTGCGAATAGCCATTCTCATTATCGTACCAGGCAATGACTTTTACCAGGTTACCACCCAGGACCTTGGTCAGTTCGGAGTCGTAAATGGAGGAGTGAGGATTGCCGATGATATCGCAGCTGACCAATGGTTCGGTGAGATACTCAAGGATTCCTTTCATCGGTCCTTCGGCGGCAGTCTTCATGGCGGCATGAATTTCGTCTTTGGTCACCTCGCGGCCAAGTTCGCAGGTAAGATCCACCAGGGATGCATCGGGGGTCGGGACGCGAACGGCGAAGCCATCCAGCTTCCCTTCCAGTTCGGGGATAACAAGGCCGATGGCTTTTGCTGCCCCGGTCTTGGTCGGGATGATCGAAACGGCGGCGGCGCGGGCCCTGCGCAGGTCTTTATGCGGGGCATCGAGGATGATCTGATCGTTGGTGTAACTATGGATGGTGTTCATCAGACCCTTCTTTATGCCAAAATTGTCGTTGAGCACTTTGGCAATCGGTGCGAGGCAGTTGGTGGTGCAGGAGGCATTGGAAACCAGCTTCATGTCTGAAGTGAGGGTGTGATCGTTGACCCCCAGCACGATGGTGGCATCCACATCGGCCTTGTTGTCGGCCGGAACCGAAAGCAGCACTTTCTTTGCACCTGCAGCAAGATGTTTGCTCATTTTTTCACGGGTGCGGAAGATACCGGTACATTCGATGACCAGATCAACGCCCAGGGCAGCCCACGGGAGATTGGCCGGGTCTTTTTCGGCCATGACCTTTAATTTCTTCCCGTTGATGACCATGGTGTCGCCTTCGATGGCAACCTCGCCGTTAAACTTTCCATGAACGGAATCGTATTTAAAAAGATGTGCCAGCGTCTTGGCATCTGTCAGGTCGTTGATTGCGATGACTTCCACATTGGATTTGGTCAGAAGTGCACGGTAGGTCAGGCGTCCGATACGACCGAACCCGTTGATTCCAATCTTGAGTGTTCCCATAATTATCGTTATTTTTGTTTGGTTAAAAGCTCCGGAAAAATCGGTGTGCAAAGGTACGAATAATCGAAGATTGTGAAAAATTATGTATAAAATTTATGCGATTTCCGACGGCTCCGGCCGTACCGCCGGGCTGGCTTTGCAGGCCGCACTCGAAGCCGTTAGCAACTTATCGTAAAACCTAACTCGTAAATCGTAAATTTCATGTACTTTTGCCATGCTTCAGCCCTTTACTTTCCGACATCATGGCAGACACTAAATTCATCTTCGTAACCGGCGGAGTTACTTCTTCATTGGGAAAAGGTATCATCTCCTCCTCCATTGCAAAACTGCTTGTGGCCCGTGGCTTTTCGGTGACCATTCAAAAGCTGGATCCCTACATCAACATCGACCCGGGAACCCTGAATCCCTATGAGCACGGCGAGTGCTTCGTGACCGAGGACGGGGCGGAAACGGATCTCGACCTGGGGCACTATGAGCGGTTTTCCAACGTCCCTACCTCGCAGGCAAACAATGTCACGACCGGGGTGATCTACCAGTCGGTGATCACCAAGGAACGGCAGGGCGAGTACCTGGGGGAGACCGTCCAGGTAATCCCGCACATCACCGATGAGATCAAATACCGGATCAAACTCCTTGCGAAACGGGGAGACTACGACTTCCTAATCACCGAGATCGGAGGGACGGTGGGGGATATCGAATCCCTGCCCTTTATTGAAGCCGTTCGTCAGCTTCGCTGGGAACTGGGCAGTCACTGTGTGGTGGTTCACCTGACACTTGTGCCTTTCCTGGCCGCAGCAGGTGAACTTAAAACGAAACCCACCCAGCATTCGGTTAAAACTCTGCTCGAATCCGGGGTACAACCCGATATTATCGTTTGCCGGACCGAAAAGCACCTCACCGAGGGCATCCGGAACAAGATTGCCCTCTTCTGCAATGTCAGCCCGTCGTCGGTTATCGAATGCATCGATGCGGAATCGATCTACGATGTGCCCGTTCTGATGCGGAAGGAAAACCTCGATCTGGAGATCCTTCGGAAAACCGGGGTTTCGAGCGACCGCGAACCGGATCTTTCCGACTGGCAGGATTTCCTCTACTCGCTCAAACACCCGGGTGGGGAGGTCCATGTAGGGCTGGTAGGGAAATACGTCGAGCTCAAAGATGCTTATAAATCGATCAACGAATCGTTCATCCATGCCGGCACCTCCAACGGAGTCAGGGTAAAGGTTCATACCTTTCAATCCGAGTTTATCGACGAGTCGAATGTGGCGGAAAAACTCGAAAAATTAGACGGAATCCTGGTAGCCCCCGGTTTTGGCGAACGTGGTATTGAAGGAAAGATCACGGCGATCCGCTTTGCCCGGGAGAACAAGATTCCCTTTTTCGGTATTTGCCTGGGCATGCAGTGTGCCGTGATCGAATTCGGCCGTAATGTTCTCGGGCTGACCGGAGCTCATTCCACGGAGTTCAATAAAACAACGCCTCACCCCGTCATTGATATGATGGAGATGCAAAAGAAAATCGCCGGACTGGGCGGAACGATGCGCCTGGGAGCCTATCCGTGCCGGCTTTCCAAAGGGTCACGGGTGTACGATATTTACGGGCAGGAGAACATCAGCGAGCGACACCGCCATCGCTTCGAGTTCAATAACGAATACATGGATATCTACAGCAAGGCGGGGATGAAACCAACAGGCTTCAACCAGAAAGATCACCTGGTGGAGATCATTGAACTCGAAGATCATCCGTGGTTTATAGGCGTACAGTTCCATCCCGAATACAAAAGCACCGTTGCCCGGCCCCATCCGCTTTTCGTCAGCTTTGTCGGGGCAGCCAAGGAACACGCAGCCCGTTAAGAACTTTTTGTACCTTTGCACCCGTTTTTCCAACCGATAGTATGAATAGAAACACCATAATCGGCCTGGTCCTGATTTTCGGGATGTTCATCGGCTACACCTACCTGATGACCCCGTCGAAGGAGCAGATGGCTAAGATGAAGCGCACGGCCGATTCCACCTACCTTGCCAACCAAGCCAAACGGGAAGCCGATATCCGGAACCTTGCCCGTGAGAAAGCGCTGGCGGTCGCCAATGAAAAAGATAAGATCATGGCCACTGGTCAGAAACTCGACTCAGTGACCGTCCTCAGGCTCACCATGAAGGATGAACTGGGCGCCTTTGCCAATGCCTCCGTAGGCCGCGATACTTCTTATCTGCTGGAGAACGATGTCTTCCAGATCAGGATATCTTCCCTCGGGGGTAAGATCACGGGCGTGAACCTGAAGAATTACCTTACCTGGGATAAAAAACCACTCGAACTGGTAACCAAAGACTCCCTCCAGTTCGGATTGTCGTTTTTCTCCAACAACCGTGTGATCAACACGAACAAGCTGTTCTTCCAGCCATTTTGGCCCGATAAGAGTTTCGAAGGAAAGACGGTAAAGGTATCCGGCAACGACTCAGCCCGCTTCGGTATGCGGCTTTTCCTTTCAGCCAGTGACACCTCGTTCGATCCGACCCGGTACATCGAGTACATCTACACGATACGGGGAGGTGAGTACATGCTGAAATACTCGGTTAAATTCGTCAACCTGACAGGTGTCGTCGATCCCTCAACCAAATTCCTGGTCCTGAACTGGAACTCCAACCTGAACCGTCAGGAACGGAGCCTTAATATGGAGCGGATGAGTACGGGCCTGTTCTACAAATATGCCGACGATAAAGTGGATAACCTTTCAGAGTCGAAGAACGAAGAGAAAAATCTGAAAAATGAAAGGCTCAAATGGGTGTCGTGGAAGCAGCAGTTCTTTACCAGCACCCTGATCGCTACGGATCACTTTACAGATCCCAGGCTGAAGATTTCCACCCTGCCGGTGGGCGGGAACTACCTGAAAACCATGTCGGCAGAAGTCGGAATACCCTTTGTTCCCTCCGAAAATAAAGAGGTTACCTTGTCGATGTATTATGGCCCGAATAAATACTACGGGCTGAGACAGTACCACCTCGATCTTGAAAAGCAGATCCCGCTGGGCTGGGGTTTCTTCCTGATGGCCTGGATCAATATCTATGCGGTGATCCCCGTCTTCACTTTCTTCGGTAACCTGGGATGGAATTACGGAATCATCATCCTCATTCTGACCATCCTGCTGAAGATCTTTCTTTTCCCCATCGCGTTCAAAACCTACAAGTCATCGGCCAAGATGCGGGTACTGAAACCGGAACTCGATGAACTGAACAAGAAATACCCGAAGAAAGAGGATGCCATGAAGAAGCAGTCGGCCACCA
>DAONFN010000125.1:0-7946 GCA_035403625.1 Bacteroidales bacterium | reverse complement strand
GCCGGGCATATTCCGAAAAACTGCCCATCAGGAAAGGAATCTTTGAAATCGATCATATCCCGTTTGATCCGGGTCATGCGATCATGGTATTTTTCGTCCACTTTTGCAGGATCATTGAAAATCCATCATTCATTAAACATTTTGGAGGTCATTATGCCAACCATCACGATTTCCATCGATCCCATCAGCGAAGAAAAGAAACAGCAACTGGTGGAAAACCTTACCCGGGAAGCCGTTCGCATTACAGGATATCCGGCCGGGTATTTTTTTGTCTACATCCGGGAGTACCCGCCCGAAAACATCGGCGTGGGAGGAAAGACGTTAAAATTCAGTAGAACAACAGACCACAATGAAAAAGAGAAAAATAGGAAACAGTGACCTGGTGGTTTTCCCGATCGGGCTGGGCACCATGGGTATGTCGGAGTTTTACGGAGCAACCGATGAAAAGCAGTCGATCGGAACCATCCACAAGGCCCTTGAACTCGGGATCGATTTTTTCGATACCGCCGATATGTACGGCAGCGGACACAACGAAGAGCTGCTCGGAAAAGCGCTGAAAGGCAGGTTCGGCGAGATCACCCTGGCCACGAAATTTGCCAACATGCGCGGCCCCAACGGTGAGTTTCTCGGGATCAACGGCAAACCGGAATATGTGAAGAAAACCTGCGAAGCCAGCCTGAAACGGCTCGGAACCGGCACCATCGACCTGTATTATTATCACCGGGTGGATCCCGACACCCCGATCGAAGAAACCATGGGCGCCATGGCGGAACTGGTCCGGGAAGGAAAAGTGAGATACCTAGGTCTTTCGGAAGTGAAGGGCGAAACCCTGCGAAGGGCGTATGCCGTACACCCCATCGCGGCGGTGCAGTCGGAATACTCCATCTGGACGCGCGACAACGAAGAGGCGAACCTGAAAGAGTGCCGCGAACTGGGTGTTACGACGGTGGCCTACAGTCCGCTGGGCCGGGGAATCCTGACGGGGAAATTCAACACGATCGACGACCCGCACGATTACCGGAGGTATCTGCCCCGGACACAGGCGGAAAATTTCGAATCCAACAAAAAGATCGTGGCGAAGATCGAAGCGATCGCGGCGTCGGTCAACGCCACCGCATCGCAGGTTGCCCTGGCCTGGTTGCTGGCCAGGGGGAACGATATCATCCCGATACCCGGCACCAAAAGGGAAAAGTACCTGGTCGAAAATATCGGCGCCCTGAGCGTCCGTCTTTCCGGGGATGAGATCACCGCGCTGGATCAACTCTCCAGCCTGGTCAGAGGTAACCGCTACGATGATTATTCGATGGCAAACACGTTGCGGTGAGCGTTTGCAAAAAGGGGCCATCCTGATCGATCAGCGTCACTTTATCTTAGACAGTTTTGTTTCGCAAACCTGTTAAGATTCAGCATGCATAAATAAAAACATTTTTTATCTTTGTTGATCATAGCATTAATATAATTTACGAAAGCCCTTTTTCATATCTGAAAAAACATCAACGTTCGATTCAGACTGTTTACAATCGCCAAAAATGGAGCCGGTGACACGGTCGTGTCACCGGCAACCGATCAGGTATCTGCCAAACCCGTTAATCCACAAAAATCATGAAAACCGTACTTTGTATTCACGGCATCGGAGGGCAAGATGCAACCATGTCATACTGGGCGTCAGACTGGAAGGGTAGCATATCCCGGACCATGGGTGTTCCGGTGGAACAAATAAATTTCAAGTTTGTAAAGATTGATGACATCTTTGCAAAATATCAAAAGAAAAACGGGATTAAATATTTCGAGGCGATCTCAAAGCTCATACGAGATTGGATAAGTGTCGAGCTGACCAGAGGCCAGCGCGATCTTTTCGGCAGGGACGGACAGATCAGATGGTATGCCGGCATGGTCGTGCAATATGTTCAGGACGGAGATTTGCGCAAGGAGTTATATGAAACACTGCGAAACCAATTAGACACAGAAAAGCCAGACCTGGTCTTCAGTCATAGTTTAGGCACCTTAATAGCATACGATGTGCTTCGTCAAGAGGCCGTTGAGGGAAAACAACGCAATTTAATCCTGGTTACCGCCGGATCTCAAATCGGACACCCCGCCTTGCTGAAGTTATTTGGCGGCAGAACCATGCCTTTAAAAGTTCGTCACTGGTTCAACTTTCACAATCCCTACGATTACATTTTTGCGTACGAATCCATTGATATTGATGGTGCTAATTACACGCAGGTAGAAACCGCATTCAAAGCTCCCAATCCTATTGACAACCATGATGTGCTGAAATATATCGGGCACACCAATGCGATATTTGAAGCGTGGAGCAGGATTCGGGATCTCATGAATTTATCGGCGCCGGATTTGTCGCGAAAACAAAAAGGGCTGGAAAAGAAATGGGCGACAGAGGCATTTTCAAGTATAAAATCCCCCAAAAAATCCACCCGGAAAGCATTACTGGTTGGAATAAACGACTATCCAAACCCTGAAAATCAACTCAATGGTTGTGTCAACGATGTTTTCAGAATCAGTGAAGTATTGCAGGAAATCGGATATGACCCTTCCGAGATCAAGGTAATGTTAAATGAAAGAGCAACCAGTCAGAACCTTAGAAATATGATGGACTGGCTGTTAAGCGATGCAAGGGACGGAGATGTGCGTTTCTTTTTCTACAGCGGCCATGGTGCGCAAATTCCTTCATCCGACCTGGAGGGAGATGACAACGACCACCTGGATGAATGCCTGGTAACGTATGATTTTGACTGGAAACGGGAGAATGCGTATACGGACAAAGAATTCTTAAAATCTTACAGCAAGCTGCCGTACGGCGCACATTTTATAACCGTACTTGATTGCTGCCATTCAGGAGGCATGACCCGGGATGCGGGATTCAAGGCAAGAGGATTAAACCCGCCCGACGATATTCGTCATCGCACCATAAAATGGGACCCACAGCGGGAAATGTGGATTCCCAGGGAATTAAAATTAGCCGGGGAAAAATTATTTTCGGGACAAACAGCATCCAAGGACAGGGAATTATATACAGGCGCGGAAGGAGGTACGCAACGCTTTGGCAGGGCGATCTCCCTTTGGTCGGATGTAGATGAGTACGATGAAATTATAAAGAAATACGGGACCGCTGGTCCTTACATGCCGTTACTTCTCGAAGCATGCGGCGAGAAAGAGTACTCCTATGAATACAAACATGGTGTTACATCTTACGGTGCATTTACCTATTCGTTAACCACCATTTTAAGACAAATAAACAGGAAGAAAAAGCAAGATAAAGTCAGTTTTAAGAAGTTGATAGAACTGATTTCAGATCAACTGAAAATCCTTGGCTACGCTCAAACGCCGCAAATAGTCGGTCCCAAATCAAAAATCAACGAAACGGTTCCATTCCTGGATATATAACGGAAACCCTATCGATACTTGTAAATCACGTGCCTGAACCGGCGGAGCCAACGCGCTGAAGACGGTGGCAATAGAAAACAGGCAATAGGCAATTTTACTCATATACTCTGTCACCTGGTTACCTCGTCACTTCGTCACCTCGTCACCCTGGCACCTGTTCACCTCACATCAGCTTCTGATACGCCATCCACCACCGGTCGGGGATGTCGTTTTCGCAGGCGGTCTGGTAATCGCCGTAGGTGCAGGGTACGAGGTAATGGCGCTGGTAGCGGATGCGCTGTTCGGCCGGCAGGGGGATCTCCATCCACCACCGGTCGGTCTTCTTGCTTTTGAAAAACACGATCTCTTCCTTGTGGTCGCGGATGCTCACGCGGTACTTCAGGTAATCCTCCTCGTTGCGGAAAGGGAAGTCGTGGGCGCGGTTGTAATAGCCGTCGATGAAATACCAGATCATCTGGGCCACCAGCATGGCTGTTTGCCCGTTGCGGTCGAACGACGGGTTGACTTCGTAAAAGCCCACCGACGTCATCTTATCGCTCAGTCCGGCGTAGCGCAGAATCTGGCAGGCCTCCTCGCCGTAGAACCCGTTTGGCGTGGCATTGGCGTTGCCCGGCGCGTCGGAGGCCCGAATAGCGGAGATATCAAAGGTAAGCATGTCGGCGTTGCGCACGATCGGTTCCACATCTTCGATCGATTCGCGCACGATGCCCAGCCGGTAAGTATCGAAAAAGAGGTTCTTCATCAGCCGCAGGGCATCCTGATCGATGAAGTAGGTCTGGTAGCCGATATTGGCGTAGTTGAACAGGTAATTGGGCTGATGCAGGATGATGTGGCTGAGATACGAACGGGCGTTGATCTCTTCGTCCGATTTCCCCAGGTCGAACATCGGATCGACCGCCACGATGTTGATGATCTGCCCCAGGCTCTGGTAGGCCTGGTAATGGGCGAAAGTGAGGTCCTGGCTGCCCCCGAGGATCACCGGCACGATGTTGTTCTCGATCATTTCGGCCACGGCGGCGCTGAGGGCGAAATAGGTGTCGGTGACGGCAAACCCTGTGCGGATATTGCCCAGGTCGACCATTTTTACCGGGTAAGGTCCCACATTCAGGCTGTAGAGGTGTTTGCGGATGGGGTTGGGCGCCATCCCGCAGCCTTCGTTGCCGGTATTTCCCCTGTCGTCGGTCACCCCGATCAGGGCGATGTGGCAGCCGGAGTAGTCGGGAAACCCGCCTTCGGCCGTATGGATCTGAATGATGTTGCCCAGACGCATCACCCCGGAGGCCTCCCCGGTATCGGGAAATTCAGATATGTCAAGAGGTTCAAAAAAAGCCGATATTTCCATGCGACCCTATTTTTTCTTCTTTGATTTTGGTTTGGTAGGCGACGTCTCCGACATGATCTTCTTCACATCCTCCAGGGTCAGTGACCGTGCATCCCGGCTTTTGGGGATCTTGTAATTTTCCTTGTTGCAGGTGATGTATGCGCCGAAACGCCCGTTGATGACCTGGATGTGCCTGTCGCCGTCGTTAAACTCAGCGAGGATCTTCTGGCTGTCGGCTTTCCGCTTGGCCTCCATGATCTCGATCGCCTGCGGGAGATCGACGGCCAGGGGGTCGACGGCTTTGGGCAGCGAATAGAACTGCGAATGGTGCCGGATATAGGGACCGAACCGGCCGGTGGCCACCACCACAGGCGAGTCTTCGAATTCGCCCAGGGTGCGCGGGAGTTTGAACAGGTCGAGGGCTTCTTCCAGGGTGAGGGTTTCAAGGCTCTGACCCTTGTTGAGGGAGGCGAATTTCGGCTTTTCATCGGCATCGCTGTCGCCCATCTGCACCATGGGGCCGTAGCGGCCGATCTTGACGTACACCGGCAACCCGGTTTTCGGGTCAGCGCCCAGGTGCCGTTCGCCGCTGACCTTACCCGAACTCTCCAGGGTCTCTTCGATCTGCTTGTGGAAGGGCCAGTAGAAATCGCTGATCATGCTGTTCCAGACCAGGCGTCCTTCCGCTATCTCGTCGAACTCCTCCTCCACGCTGGCCGTGAAGTTGTAGTCCATGATATTTTCAAAATGCTTCAGCAGGAAGCTGTTGACCAGCGTTCCAATGTCGGTGGGGAAAAGCTTGGACTTCTCGTAACCCACCTTTTCGGTCTTCACCTCTTCGGTGATGACGCCTTTTTTCAACGTGATCTCCGTGAAATTCCGCATCGTGCCGGGCCGGTCTTCCTTGACCACGTATTCGCGTTTCTGGATGGTGGAGATGGTGGGTGCGTAGGTGGATGGACGCCCGATTCCGAGTTCCTCCAGTTTTTTGACCAGCATGGCCTCCGTATACCGGTAAGGCTGCTGGGTGAATTTCTGCTGGGCCGTCATGACCTGGAGGTCAAGGCGATCGCCGGTACTCATCGGGGGAAGCATCCCCTCCTCGCCATTCTGTTCCTCCTCGTCGGACGATTCCATGTAAACTTTCAGGAACCCGTCGAAGCGGACCACCTCTCCGCGGGCGACGAACTTGTCGGCGGAACCGGTAATCCCGATGGTCACGGTAGTCTTTTCGAGTTCGGCGTCGGCCATCTGGGAAGCGATGGTGCGTTTCCAGATCAGCTCATACAGCCGTTTATGTGATTTGTCGCCTTCGATGGTGCGGTTGGTGAGGTAGGTGGGCCGGATGGCTTCGTGCGCCTCCTGGGCTCCCTTGGTGCGGGTGGAGAACTTGCGTGTCTTCACGTATTCCTCGCCGAAGGCGGCACCGATCTCTTTGCGGGCCATCGCGAGGGCCATATCCGAAAGGTTCACCGAGTCGGTACGCATGTAGGTGATGAACCCCGATTCGTAGAGTTCCTGGGCCACCCGCATGGTGTTGGCCACCGAGAAACCCAGTTTGCGGGAGGCTTCCTGCTGCAGGGTGGAGGTGGTGAAAGGGGGTGCGGGCGACTTTTTGGCCGGGCGGGTATCGACTTCTTCCACGCCGTACTGAGCCGCAATGCACTGCTTCAGAAAGGCCACCGCTTCTTCTTTCGTGTTGAAACGGCGGTTGAGTTCCGCCTTGACCGTCACCGGGCGGGTGTCGGTTTTCAGAAGAAAATCGGCAACGATGCGGTAAGCGGAAACCGACTGAAAATTTTTGATCTCCTCTTCCCGTTCCACGATCAGGCGTACGGCGACCGATTGCACGCGGCCTGCCGAAAGCGACGGTTTAATCTTCTTCCAGAGGAGCGGTGAGAGTTCGAACCCCACGAGGCGGTCGAGCACCCGGCGGGCCTGCTGGGCATTGACGAGGTTGCGGTCGATGGGCCGGGGGCTCTCGATGGCTTCCTGAATGGCGGTTTTGGTGATTTCGTGGAAGGCAATTCGCCTGGTTCTCGACTCCTCGAGGTTCAACGCCTCCACCAGGTGCCACGAGATGGCTTCCCCTTCGCGGTCCTCGTCGGAAGCCAGCCAGACCGTCTCCGATTCCCTGGCCAGTTTTGTCAGTTCCGCAACCACTTTTTTCTTCTCGGGAGAGATGACATATTTCGGGGTAAAACCATCTGCAATGTCAACGCCAAGGTCCTTTTTGGAAAGATCCGCCACATGCCCCATACATGACCTTACGGTATAATCTTTTCCCAGAAACCCGCCAATGGTTTTCGCCTTGGCAGGAGACTCAACGATCACTAAGTTCTTTGTCATTCGATCGGGTTGTTTGATCTTGAAATCCGCTGCAAAAGTAAGACAATAAACTTAATCGTTACCTTTGCACGCCATTTTTATGCTTAATCGGCCGGGAGGGCAAAAGGTGATACGATAACGTGAAAAAAAGTAAAAAAATATATATCGAAACGTACGGATGCCAGATGAATTTGTCTGACAGCGAAATTGTTGCATCCGTATTGACGGAGCATGGGCATACCTGCACCGGTGACCTGGCTTCGGCCGACGTGATCCTGGTCAACACGTGTTCGATCCGGGAGAATGCCGAGGACCGGGTGCGCAAGCGCCTGCACTATTTCAGGTCGCTCCGGAAGAAAAAGCCGGGGTTGATGATCGGATTGCTCGGGTGCATGGCCGAGCGTACCAAGACCGCCCTGCTGGAGGAGGAGGCGCTGCTGGATATCGTGGCGGGCCCTGATTCGTACCGCCACCTGCCGCAGTTGCTTGAAGAGGCGGAAGGAGGGCGGCGTGCGATCGACATCATTCTTTCGGCCGACGAAACGTATGCCGACATCCTGCCGGTGCGGCTCGACACGAACGGGGTGACCGCTTTTATCTCGATCATGCGCGGGTGCGAGAATTACTGCTCGTACTGTGTGGTTCCTTCCACCCGCGGGCAGGAGCGCAGCCGCGACGCGGCGTCCATCGTGCGGGAGACCCGTGAACTGGCGGAAGCCGGTTTCCGCGAGGTGACCCTTTTGGGGCAGAACGTCAACTCTTACCTGTGGCAGGCCGGCGGCGTGAATGTCAACTTCGCCGCTTTGTTGGAGCAGGTGGCCGCTGTCGATCCGCGGGTACGCATCCGGTATGCCACCTCTCACCCGAAAGACCTCTCCGACCAACTTTTGCA
>DAONFN010000124.1:0-7972 GCA_035403625.1 Bacteroidales bacterium | reverse complement strand
TCCGGATGTGATCAAACGGCCTTGGGTCCATTCCATGGCTGATAAATCGATCGTGTTCTGCTGTGCCAATCCGGTTCCGGAGATTTATCCTTACGCGGCAAAAGAAGAAGGCGCATTCATCGTGGCGACCGGCAGAGGCGATTTCCCCAACCAGGTGAACAACTCCATTGGATTCCCGGGCATTTTGAAGGGTGCCCTGATGGTTCGCGCCCGCAAGATCACCGACAACATGGCTATTGCCGCGGCCCATTCGCTCGCTGAATATGCCGAAAAACGCGGGATCCATCCCGACGACATCGTTCCAAACATGGAAGAAGCTGCGGTGTTCCCTTACGAAGCAGCCGACGTGGCCATGCAGGCCATCAAGGATGGCGTCGCCCGTATCACGATGACCCGCGAAGAGGCTTTTCAGAAGGCCAAAAAAGATATAGAACACGCCCGCTGCCTTACACGCAGCTTAATGGATAAGGGCTTCATCGACATGCCCCCTGCCTCTATGATCCACGATGCCCTCTCGTATGCCATCAAACAGGTGAGCTAGCGCGAATAGGGATTAGCGAATAGAATAACACCTTTGCCAATACGGGGCAAAATTTCTGGTCTGTTGCGGCGACCGGAACTAAGTAAACATAGACCTCAGTTTTCTTTCCGGAGGGTCACCAGTCTGGCTCCATGGCGCGGAACCTTCATTTCGATGTGGTTGCTGACGGCTCCCAGGTCGTTTTGCCTCCACAAATCACGGAGCATCCAGGTTCCGGTCAACCGCATATCCTTGAAATCAAAGGGTACATAATTCGTTTTTTCTGTCATGTTGAAGAACCCGACGGCGATCGATCCGTTCTCAAGTTCCTTTGCCCAGATCTGGTATCCCTGGCCTTTTCGGATCAGGGATGCCTGTTTTCCGCAGGGATCCTGGTTTACAGCCAGAACTTCATCGTTGGTGAGCAGATTCAGGGTAAAGGCATCCAGCCGGTCCAGATCGCAGCCTATGAGCAATGGTGCGGCGAGCAGACTCCAGAGGGTGATGTGTGTATATTGTTCATTGGGAGTCAGCCGGGTATAATGTAAAGCAGGTCCCCAACCGACCCATCCGACAACCAGCATATCGGGATCATTCCAGCGACCCGGCACAGCATACGGTGCGCAGATGTTCTGACGGAATCCGATTTTCGACATACTTTCCCAGGTATCTTCAATATCGCCGGTAGTACGCCACGAATTTCCATCGACTTCAGCGCCCCATTCCCAAACGTTACCCATCCCGTACTGGCACAAGCTGTAATGGATATCGCGGTTTACCTTCCGGATGGCATGCCGCATCTCTTTGTACGGCGCTTTTAACTGTTCCGGCGTGGGTTTCGGGGCGATTTGCCCGTAAGAGCACCAGTCGTATTTCAGGTAATCGATGCCCCATGCCGCGTAATTCCGGGCATCTTTCTCCTCGAACAGGTAACTTCCCTCATAACCCCCACAGGTTTTCGGTCCAGGGGAGGAATAGATTCCGATTTTAAGCCCGAGTGAATGTACATAACCACACAGCGCTTTCATATCAGGGAACTTCTCGTTGGTGAGTATGTTGCCGTCGCGATCGTGCGTATCCTCCCAACCATCGTCGATGTTGATGTAAGTCCAGCCGTGATCGCTAAGTCCGCTCGATTTCATCGCGTTGGCCGACTGCCGCACTTTCTGATCGCTTACGCTCAATCCCCAGCAATTCCAACTGTTCCAACCCAACGGGGGGGTCAGTGAGATCAGGTCGCCGACAATGATCTTCAAATCCCGTTCGGCGTAACCGAGGTTGTTTTCGACACGAAGTGCAACCACGTATTCACCCCGTTTTTTTATGGTACCGATAATGGCGCCCGTAACCGAATCCAGCGCCAATCCTTCGGGAAGGTTCGGGGAGGAATAGCGTAACGGAGGCATTCCCGTGGCGGCAATTTTGTAAAGCACCGGTGAATAGGGCCGTACCCCGAATACCGCTGCACCATTAATCGATGGTGTAGGTTTAACAGGAGGTGTGGTGAGGTAAGGAACCTCGATGGTATCTTCGATCGAGGCGCCGGTAAGTGTTTCCGTGAAGTTCACAATGAGGTTTGCCGCCCCATAGGGATCACATTTGAAAGTAATCACGCGGTCAAGCTTCATCCCGGGTGTGAGCAGCAGGTTGGCCTGCTCCGAAAAGAGTTTGATCCCGCGTTCCTCAACGGTACGGATCTTCAAACTTCCCTGAAACTCTTTTTTCAACGATTTATTCCGGATCGTGAACTTCCGGATCAGAGTGCTGTCGGATTTCCATTCGAAGGCAGACCCCGAGAAATCAAAATCCAGGTAATCGCCGATTCCGGGAAGCGAAATCTCAGGATTTTTTCCCGACATTCCACCGGCGCCGCCCTGATCGAAACATCTTACAGCAATAAGGTTTTCCTGATCCCACAGGATCCGGGGGTCATCGACCGAAAGGACATATCTTCTCGGAATATCCCAGATTCCCCTGACCTTCGAAAAGCTGTCATCCGGAACCTGTCCGGCCTTCAACGTCATGCCATTTTCACCGATCAGTACCCCGTTCAAAAAAACCTGATCACAGTCATCGATCTTTCCCAGGAAAAAGCGGATGCTGTCGCCGTAGAGTCCATCTTTTTTCAGCGATGCGGGAATCACGACATGCTTTCGATACCAGGCGAAGCCATCCAATTCTTCATAGCCCTGGTACTCCCAGATCGTGTTGGGATCGATACCGGTCCAGGAAGAATCGTTCAAAGCTACACCGGCATAGGAGGGATGGTCACCTTTCATGAATTTCCATCCCGAACCGAGGGAAATTTTTTCCGGCTCCTGATGTAAAGTGCATGATGATACCGACAGGATAAACAACAATAACAGCGGGTGAAACAACTTCTTCATAGGGATACAGGATTTCTTGGCTTACAATCTGAACAGAATTTTTTTAAAGTCAAACCAATAGATATCGGAGTTGCCATTACCGGGCAGGTTACGCTGCCGGTGCAGTGATGAGGACTTCCATCCCGGGGCCAGATCTTTGTAGAACTGGGTACGGTTTGCCGAGGAATAGAACAGGTAATTACCGTCGGCGCTCACCGATATACTGATCGCATTGGAACAGGGTAACCGGAGGGTTTTAACCAGATCGATCCCTTTGCTCCAACTGCCATCGGGATTGTGGAAATAGATCATGTAGGTGGAATGAAGCTCCCGGGTTACGCTGTCTTTTTGTGCCATGCAGGTCACGAGGAATTGTTCATCAGGGGCAATGGCTGCGTTGTAGAGAGATCCCGTTCCATTGACCCTTTCAGGCAGGGGAATAGGATCTGTGAACCGATTTCTGTCGGGTTTTGAAACCAGGATCTGAGATATCCCGGTTTCAGGATCGCGGCGGGTGAAATAGAGATTACCGTTACGGGCCAGTGAGGGGTAGAACTCTTGTTTGCCGGTGTTCACAGGAGGCGGCAATTTTTCAGGCCGTCCCCAACCTCCATTTGCCGTTCGTTTTGCCATCCAGATATCCTGTTCGATCCAGCCAGGCTTTGCCGAGAGGAAAAAGATCCGGCTGCCGTCAATCGAAACGGAAGGTTCGGCGAAGTACCGGGATGAATCCCTGGCGAATTCGGCCACTGCAGGCTGATACCAGGTACCGCCAATGCGTTTTACGGCCATGATGGTGACCCAGTCGCCGGTGTACAGGGTGTAGTAAATTTCATTCCCGTTTCCGGTAATCGAAAAGTCGCGTTCGTACATTCCGGTGGAGATGACACCCCGGGCAAACATCAGGGGTTTGTCGGAGGGAAGCGTTTGTCCCAGGTATTTTCGCGGAAGCACAGGCAGGCCTTTAGGCGGCGGTTGTTCTGTACAGGAACCGGCCAGCAGGGCGGCGATGAGTACCAGCAGGGTGAACCTGGGCATGGGTTTCGGTTGTTTCGGTTATTTCCTGACCACCAGTTTCCGGATGATGGAACCCTCTTCATTGCTGAGCTTCAAAATGAAGGATCCCGTACTCCGGTTACTCAGGTCGATCGATTTTTTAAACAACGGTGTGATCTTCAGTCCCGGTTCTGTCAAGACGACTGAACCATCAGCGGTAATTATCGACAAATCCGCTGTTAACGCTTTCTGTGACCGGATTTCGAGGGTGAATAATCCTTTTGAAGGATTGGGGTACACCTGAAGCGTAACGCCGGGTATTTCACCAACCAGTCCACACACTTTAAACGTCACGACCACGGTATCGTTTCCGGTACACGAATGTTCACCTGTCACGATCACGCTGATCTGTCGCGAACCAAACCCGATCCCTGCCGAATCGAATGTAATGGACGGGGTGGTTTTGTTTGAAGGCAACCAGAGGTAGCTAACAGCGCCGGGTGTTGTTGCGTCGAGGGTTATAGTCCGATCGGCACAGACTGCCGTGTCGGCTCCGAGATTGACTACCGGATTGCGGAAAACCGTAAGGCTGAGCTGATCCTGGTCATTCGGGCAGAGGTCGCTTCCCGTAGCGAGGATATTCAACTGTACGGTCCCTGCCGAAACATCCGCCGGTCCGGGGGTGTAGCTGGTTTGGAGCGCATGCGGATCGGCAAAGACGCCATCGCCCGTTGAGGACCACACGTAGGATGTTGCATGGGTTGCAGTGGCGTTGCTCAACGAATAGGGATTGCCGGCGCATACCGATCCGTCTGTGCCTGCCGAAACCTCGGGTGGGGTATCGATTATCAGATTCATGGTTGAAGATGAAGCCAGGCCTCCTGAACTATACGCGGTGAGGGTGAGGTGCGCTATGCCGTTTTGAATATCGAGGGTCCCCGGAGTATAAACTGTTTGCATTGCCAGCGGGTCGCTGAACTGGCCGTCGCCCGTGGTAAACCAATGCAGGGAATCATAATCGTTGGCAATCCCGTGCAATTGGTAGTTTGATCCGGAACAGATCCGGTCGTCGGGCCCGGCGCTCACAGTTGTTTTGTACTGAGGCGGGAACACGATAAAGTCGACCCACGAAGCGTCGGGTGCAACGGTTACGGAGGCATCCTTTTCAAAAATCCATTTGAAGGTATGGGGACCGGCAAGAACCGGATACGCCACTCTTTTGAAGGTAGTGTCGAGGTTGTTCGACCACACGCCGACCATCAAATCGTCGATAAAAAATTTCATATTGTCGAGCAACCGCTGGCAGACGACGCGTTTGAAAAAGGAGATGCTGTCGGTGATAGCACAGTTGTACTGGATCATCAGTCCCGATGATTCCCCGTGATTGATTACGGCCGAGCGGGCTGAATAGTTTCCTTCAGAACGGATAACCGGATCGATGGTCCAGGGTTTAGAGGGATCGGTGAACTGCCAGTTAAATTTGTTGAAATTCCCGGTTTCCCAGTCCTCCACGATCAGGCCGATCCGTACATTGAAATATTTATCGGTGGCTTTGTATTTGGAAGTGACCACGTTGTGAACACGGGCGGCGGATCCGATGGCGGCTCCGGCGTTGACCGTTACAGGAAAGGAGGCCAGAAAGGTTTGGCCGGCATCGAGTGTTCCGATGTTCACCGTTCCGGTTTCAATGTTCAGGTAAGGATTGCTGGACGTGAGATGGCTCACCACGTTCTCGGCATCCCAGATACCCGGATTCCGGGTTTCGATGCGGAGTGTCGCAGTTTCACCGGGGTCGAGTCTTCCGTTCCCGTTGCCACCCGGAAGGGGATCAATGATGGTGAGGCCCTCGATCACCACGTCGGGTGCGTGTGCGATCATCTGGAAGGTACTCCAGGTAATACTGTCGTTCTTATCGACTGCTTTCACCGTGAACAATACCGCTTCGTTGTTGGCGATCGAGTCGCTGACTTTAAATTTATAGGCGTCGGTTATGGTAATCTCCTGGTCCACTTCAAAATGGCCGTAATACTGCATGGTATCAAGCATGGTGATGTGCGGATTATCGGTCGAAAGATAGACCCTTACACTGTCGGCAAAGGTGGTGCCGATATTTTGCATTTTCAGCGACATCAGCTCGGTTTCGCCATAATCCATGAGGCCGTTACCATTTCCGAAGGTCACGTCATTCAGGATGTTTCCCGTGTTGGCGATGGAGGCTACCGGTACCATGATGTCGACGGGAGAATAGTAGGTCAGGCAGTGGCCCGAGCGGGTATCGGTCCAACAGGGATAAGTTCTGCCGTTATACGCATCGATGGCGAGATAGTCGCCCATGTATTGCGAGGCCATACTCGGGATGGGTGATGGGGTAAACGCCACGTCGCTGACCTTGAGGTCGGTGAAAGTCTCACCGCCGTCGGTTGAATAAGCCATCCAGGCTTCTGCTTCGTTGGAGGCACAGTTGCGGTTGTCGTAAAAGACGATGCTGATGTAGCCGTTAGCCTGGTCGCAGGTAATCCAGGGGAGGTAGTGGTGTTTACCAGCGGTGGAGTCGGAGTTGATCCGTTTCGGGGCAGACCACGTTGCTCCTTTATCGGTTGATTTGATCATGTATACGGAGCTTCCCGGGCCGATGTTCACGCCCGGAACCCCGATGTTGGTCCATACAACATAGATTGTTCCCCGGTAAGGACTGTTGCTGATATCACAGGTCATTGACGGGAAAGAATTGACGCGCATATTCTGCGATACCCCCGAGGTGCGGATTCCTTTCAGGTTGTTGATAGCCCGGATGGCGGGTTGCCAGGTGGCGCCGCCATCGAGCGATTTGGCGAATCCGATGGCTTTTTCATCGCCGGGCCAGTTATCGTATACACCCCAGGCCGCGTAAACTTCGCCATCAGGGCCGCATTTGAAGTTAATCCCCTGGTTGTGGCTGCCCGCTGCGGTTGCTGAGGAAATGTTGACCGGCGTGCTCCAGCTTGTCCCGTTTGTGGTTGACCGGGATACCGAAATGTTGCTCGATACCATCCATCCATCGTACAGGTTATTTTTGTAAGGACTGGTCGGCACCACATCAACCCAGAGGTGATTTTTATCGAGCATGTTCAGGATGCTTCCGTTGGCAACTTTTTTGGTGGTCCATGAAACGCCCTGGTTATCGGAATAGGCTACGGTCTGACCATAGCCGTTATCGATAAAACCCACGAACCATCTGCCGTTCAGGTCGATCACCGCGGCCGGGTCGCCTGAATTGGAGCCACCGGCGCCTTCAACGGTTCCACCCCATACGGTGCCTCCGTCCATCGTGGAGAGGGCATCGGCTCCCTTGACACTTCCGGTGCTGGGTTGTGGTGTCGAGTTGTTCGAATTCAGAAGATTCTGGCTGTTATTCGGATTGATGACGATGGAATTTTCACTCTGTGTAGTTGATGAAGGTTCATTGGTGACACAAACATCGGGTGAATCGGCCACCCTGACTCCCCGGATCAGCAGTTTACTCCCGGTGTAGCGGGCCGGCGGGATCTGGACGTAAGGCTGCACCGGAACGAATCCCGCCGCCGCGCATCGCTGCCAGTAACCCATGTTGTCGATCTTTGTATCCACTTTATAGTCAGGAGGAAATACCGGTTTCTGATCCTGCGCAACAACGATGGTTCCAGTCAACAGCATGTTAAGACCCAACCATAACACGTAAAATGATTTTCTCATGATTTTCAGGAGGATTTGATTTGTTTCAACAAAAGTACTGATTATCCCGACAAATTCCCAATCCGGACAATTATTGTATCTTTGCATCGTTAACCGGTTTTGTTGAATTTATTCCGACTTCGGAATGTGTTTTTGAGAAAATAAACTGACTTCATGCAGATCCCGGCCAAAGGGCACGCATATAGATTCAAAGTTAAGGCGATGCGGTTTTTCACCCTGCTGTTGTTGGGATTATTTCTGTACGCCAACACCGGATTCACCGTTGTGCGGCACATTTGCAGCGCGGACCCTGTTGACCGGGTCAAGATTTTCAATGAATACGCATCGGGAGTGTCATCAGGTTGCTGCTGTTGTTCGGGAGCGGATCAAATTTCTGACT
>DAONFN010000123.1:0-7982 GCA_035403625.1 Bacteroidales bacterium | reverse complement strand
TTCTCCACCGCCCAGCCGCAGTGGTATTTCCCGTTCTCGAGGATGAACTCCGCATTCGCCAGGTCGGGCCGCCAGGAACGGAATCCGTCGGTGTCGAGGAGATCGTTCTCCACCAGGTTCACATCCACATGCATCTCAATCGTGTCGTGCTGGTCTTTCAGTCCGGCCGAAACGAACGTACTGCTACCTTTCACCCGGTACACCAGGCTCGAACGGCCCTGGATCTTCCCCTGGTTGATGAGTTTTTTAAAAGGCTCTTCCTTCACCGAAAAACCGGTATCAAAGAGGAACTTGTTCCAGAACCGGGCGTAGATCAGGTGGCCGGTGGCGTGCTCGTCGCCGCCGATGTAAAGGTCCACATCCTGCCAGTAGGAAACCGCCTCTTTGGAGAAATATTCGTGGTCGTTCCGCGGATCCATATACCGGAGGTAATAGCCGCTCGATCCGGCAAAGCCGGGCATGGTGCTGGTTTCATAAGGATAGCCCTCGGGGGTGGCCCAGTTTTTCGCCCGTGCCAGCGGCGGTTCGCCCGTTTCGGTAGGCAGGTAGGCATCCACCTCGGGAAGGCGCAACGGAAGCTGATCTTCGGGCAGGGTGCAGGCGATACCGTCGCGGAAATAAACCGGGAACGGCTCTCCCCAGTAGCGTTGCCGGCTGAAGATGGCGTCGCGGAGGCGGTAGTTGACCGTGCCCCGTCCGATGCCCATCTCCGCCACCCGGCCGATCACCGCGCGGATGGCCTCTTTCACCTGCATCCCGTTTATAAAATCGGAGTTGATGAGGATCCCGTCCTTGGCGTCGTAGGAACTTTCGGAGATATCGCCGCCCGACACCACTTCGGTGATGGGCAGGCCGAAGTGCTTTGCGAAGTCGTAGTCGCGGCTGTCGTGGGCCGGCACCGCCATGATGGCGCCGGTGCCGTAACCGGCCAGCACATAGTCGGCCACCCAGATGGGGATCGGGGTGCCGTTGAACGGGTTGAGGCAGTACGAGCCGGTGAATTCGCCGGTTACCCGTTTCACCTCCGCCATGCGTTCGCGTTCCGAGCGGTTCTTCGCCGTTGTAACATACTGTTCCACCGCCTCTTTCCGGTCGGGGGCGGTGAGTTCGGGAAGGAGTTCATGTTCGGGCGCCAGCACCATGAACGTGGAGCCGAAGATGGTGTCGGGGCGGGTGGTGAAGATGGAGAGGTGCAGGTCTTTGCCCTGAACGGGGAACCGGATTTCGGCGCCTTCCGAACGGCCGATCCAGTTGCGTTGCATCTCGACAAGCGAATCGGAAAAGTCGACCGTTTCGAGCCCGTCGAGGAGCCGCTGGGCGTAGGCGGTGATGCGGAGGAACCACTGGCGCATGAGCTTGCGTTCGACCGGGTGGCCGCCGCGGATCGAGAAGCCGTTGGCCACCTCGTCGTTGGCCAGCACCGTGCCCAGTTCGGGACACCAATTGACCAGCGCGTCGGAAAGGTAGGCGAGGCGGTAGTTCATCAGGATCTCCTGGCGGTGCTTTTCAGTGAACGAATTCCACTGGTCGGCGGTGAATATACCGTCCCATTCTTCAGGGAAGGTTTTATCGCGTCTCGCCATCTCCTTTCCCCAGTTGGGCGTCACAGCTGCATCGACGGAGCCGTTTCCCTCCGTTTCGAAGGTCTTCACGAGCGCTTCGACCGGCTCGGCTTTCCCGGAGAGGTTGTTGTACCAGTGGTGGAAAAGTTGGATGAAGGTCCACTGGGTCCATTTGTAGTAGTCGGGGTCGCAGGTCTTCACCTCGCGGTCCCAGTCGAAGCAGAAGCCCAGCTTATCCATCTGTTCGCGGTAGCGGGTGACGTTCTTTTCGGTGGTGACGGCCGGGTGAGTGCCGGTCTGGATGGCGTACTGTTCGGCGGGAAGGCCGTAAGCGTCGTATCCCATCGGGTGGAGCACGTTGAAGCCTTTCAGTCGTTTATAACGGGAATAGATGTCGGAGGCGATGTAGCCCAACGGATGGCCCACATGCAATCCTGCACCCGACGGGTAGGGGAACATGTCGAGCACGTAGAACTTCGGCTTCAACGGGTCTTCGGTGGTGTGGTAGGTCTTATGATCGACCCAGTATTGCTGCCATTTTTTCTCGATCTCCGGAAAATTGTAATCCATAACTTGAAATTTGATCCCACCCCCGGGGTGGCTTGATTCATTCGTAGCTTTTTTAAAATGACCGCGGACCTGCCTGCCGGTAGGCAGGGACGCAAAGACGCAAAGAAATAATGCGCCATGCTTTCTCCCGGTACGTGTCATCTTCCCGGATTTTCAGGAGGAACACCGGGAATCTGCAAAGTTAGCGAATCGTTGGGAACCGGCAAAGGGAAACCCGGGGGAGGAGGTGACGGAGGTGACCAGGTGACGGAGGTGACCAGGTGACCAGGTGACGGAAGTGACGGAGGTGACCAGGTGACGGAACTGACGGAGGTGACGAGTGATTACCGGAGACACCATCTGCCGGATCTGCGGCTCTCTGCGCCTTCTCTGTGTCCTCAGCGGTTAATTCAGGCATTAGAAGCAGTCATTGGGGAGATTTATTGTCCATTGCCGAAAATGCTCATTGTTCATTGCTCCTTGCAATAGATCGTATGCGTCAAGGTACATGGATCTTCTATCTTGCGGCAGATAAACAGGGCCCATGGAAGGGGCACATTAGAAGAATCCCTGCTGGGTATCTTTTGTGCCTGCTGTGACTAATGTGGTGATAGGGTGACGGAAGTGACGGAAGTGACGGAAGTGACGGAGGTGACGGAGGTGACCAGGTGACCAGGTGATGGAGGTGAGATTGTAAAAAATCCATACCTTTACCCCTTCCAAACCGCCATGAGCCACGAACAACGATATTACCGGCGCCGGATCGCCGCCTCGCAGGTCACCACCATCATCAGCATCACCCTGGTGCTCTTCCTCACCGGGCTGGTGGGGATGATCCTGCTGCACGCCCGCATCCTCTCCGACCAGGTGCGCGAGAACATTGGTTTTTCCGTCATGATCCGCGACGATGTGCGCGAACCCGACATCCTGCAGATCAAGAAGATGCTCGACCTCCAGCCCTTCGTCAAATCGAGCGAGTATCTCTCCCGCGAAAAAGCCGCCGAAAAGCTGAAGAACGATCTCGGCGAGGACTTCACCGGGTTCCTGGGCTACAACCCGCTCCTGCCCTCGATCGAGATGCGCATCAAGGCCGACTGGGCCCGCCCCGATTCACTTCGCCGGATTGAAAAACACCTCCTCGCCACCCCCGGCGTAAAGGAAGTCTTTTACCAGCAATCGCTGGTCGATGCCATCAACCGCAACATCGAAAAGATCAGCCTCGTCCTGCTGGGCTTCGGCGCGATCCTTCTCTTCATTGCCATCGTGCTGATCAACAACACCATCCGGCTTGCCGTGTATGCCCGCCGTTTCATCATCCGCAGCATGCAGCTGGTAGGCGCCACCGAAGGCTTTATCCGCCGGCCGATGCTCCGGCAAAGCATCCTCCACGGGCTCATCAGCGCTTTCATCGCCCTGCTGGCCCTGATGGGGATCACCTGGTTCGCCCTCGACCGCATCCCCGAGCTGGCCGAACTCGAAGACCCGCTGGCGCTGGCCATCATCGCCGCCGGCATCCCGTTCCTCGGCATGGCCATCTCCTGGATCGCCACACAGTTGGCCGTGCGCAAGTACCTCCGGCTGCACACCGACCTTTTATATAGTTGACATACGCAAATTATCTCTACTTTTGCCCCTCAATCCCATTTCATCATGGATAAGAAACAGGCACACACGAAAACGGCTGCCGCCAAACCGGCCAAAGGCGAAGAAGTGGCAGCGAAACAGACCAACACAGGGCAGTTCGCATTCGGCAGGGAAAACTACCGGCTGATGCTGATCGGGCTTGCCTTCATCGTCGTGGGCTTCCTCCTCATGGTGGGCGGCGGATCCGATGATCCCTCAAAATTCAACCCCGAGATCTTCAGCTTCCGGCGCATCACCCTCGCACCCATCCTCATCCTGGCGGGCTATGTGATCGAGATCTTCGCCATCATGAAAAAGCCCAAGGATTGATGACCTGGTTCCAGGCCGTTCTGATCGCCATCGTGGAAGGGATCACCGAGTTCCTTCCCGTTTCCTCCACCGGGCACATGATCATCACCCAGGCCATCCTGGGCGTCGAAAGTACCGACTTCGTCAAAGCCTTCACCGTCAACATCCAGTTCGGGGCCATCCTCTCGGTCATCGTCCTTTACTGGAAACGATTCTTCCAGTCGTGGAATTTCTACTTCCGGCTCTTTGTCGCCTGCCTGCCGCTGGCCATTGCCTATGTGCTGGAAAAACAGATCGATGCAATGCTCGGCAGCGTGGTGATCGTAGCCTCCGCCCTCCTCCTCGGGGGGATCGTGCTGATCTTTGTCGACCGCTGGTTTCCGCAGAACCGGGAAGAAGAGGCCCCGCTGACCTATAAAAAATCGTTTCTGATCGGGTTGTTCCAGATCATTTCGGTGATCCCGGGGGTGAGCCGGTCGGCTGCCACCATCGTAGGCGGGATGACGCAGAAGCTGAGCCGCCGGTCGGCCGCCGAATTCTCCTTTTTCCTGGCCGTGCCGACCATGTTCGCCGCATCGGCCCTCAAGCTGACGGAGAATTACAAGCTGATCACCGGCGACAACCTGGGGCTGCTGATCCTGGGCAACATCGTAGCGTTCATCGTGGCCATGGCCGCCATCAAGACCTTCATTGCCATCCTCACCCGATACGGCTTCAAATGGTTCGGCTGGTACCGCATTGTTGTCGGACTGATCATCCTCCTGCTTCTCTTCACAGGCCACTCCTTAACCCTTTCCTGATGGGGCTGAACCTCGAAACGGGTGAGATCCTCCTGGTAAACAAACCATACGGGTGGACCTCGTTCGATGTCGTAGGCAAGTTCCGCAGCATGGTGCGCAAACATGCCGGTATCCGGAAGCTGAAAACCGGTCATGCCGGCACTCTCGATCCGCTGGCCACCGGGTTGCTGATCCTCTGCACCGGGCGCTTCACCAAGCGCATCGAGGAGTTCCAGGGACTCGAGAAGGAGTACACGGGCACCTTTCGTCTCGGGGCCACCACTCCGTCGTTCGACCTGGAGACGGAAGTCGACCGCACCTACACCCTGACGGGGTGGGGGGACCCCGACGGGGTGGGGGGACCCCGACAGGGTGGGGGGACCCCGATGGGGTGGCAGCGCCTTGCGGAGGCTGCCAACCATTTCACCGGCACCTTCGACCAGGTCCCGCCCACCTTCTCCGCCATCTGGGTCGACGGAAAGCGAGCCTATTTGTCCGCCCGGAAGGATATCGCCCTGGAGATCAAACCCCGGCAGGTCACCATCAGCGCCTTCGAGATCACCCGCTTTGAACTACCCGACGTCGATTTCCGGATCGCCTGCAGCAAAGGCACCTACATCCGTGCGCTGGCCCGCGACTTCGGCGAATACCTCGGCTGCGGCGCCCACCTCACTGCCCTCTGCCGAACCCGCATCGGCCCCTACCACTTGCGCGACGCTTACTCCATCGCCGACCTTGAACGGCTACTCAGCGACCAACCTGCGCCATCCGGGCATGCATTGCTGTAATGTGGTAATAATTATTACTATATTTGCATTAAACCGGAAATACTTTTTACTGATATGTCATTAACCATGTTATCTCTTTTGAAAGAAATCATCCTGGATGCACAGGCAGGGGATCTGTTCACCGGAACACTCCGGACACTGACAGCCGAGGGAAAAGATAAGAAGGCAACGGTCCTCATAGGAGTCCGGCGGTGTGGTAAATCCACCTGGCTGAATCAGGAAATCGCCCGGTTGATTTCATCAGGGGTGAAGAGGGAAAACATTTTATACATCAACTTTTTTGATGATCGCCTGGCCGGCTTGTCCGCAGAAGGTCCTGATAAAGTCCTTGAAGCCTACTACATGCTGTATCCCGAAAAGAAGAACAAGGAGAAGATCTTCTGCTTCTTTGATGAAATTCAGATGATTCGTGGATGGGAGTCCTTTATCGATCGCATTCTCCGGACGGAGAAATGTTCGGTGTACCTGACCGGATCATCGGCCAATTTGCTTTCGAAGGAAATCGCCACACACATGCGGGGCCGCGCCCTGTCATGGGAATTGTTTCCTTTTTCCTTTGAGGAATTTCTATCGCAAAAGGGTATCGCAGCAACCTGGCCGGCCACCTCCAGAAACCGCTTACTGATCCGGAAATCCTTTGATGATTATTATGAAACCGGGGGATTTCCGGAAGTTATCGAAACAGGCAGACAGATCCGCGTTAAAATACACCAGGAGTACCTGAGTTCAATCCTCTTCCGCGATCTCATCGAACGATATGATATTTCGCACCCCAGGGCAGTGGTGGATCTTGTCAGGAGGATGATGGAGAATGCAGGTTCTTTGTATACGCTGAACGCGTTGACCGGTTACCTGCAGTCGCTGGGACATAAAGCCCCGAAAAACTCGGTAGCCGATTATCTTGCCTGGGCCGAGGATGCCTATTTTCTGTTCACGGTGAAAATGTACAGCGCATCGTACGGAAAATCTAACGTCAATCCGAAGAAAATCTACTGTATTGACCATGCATTGTTACAATCGGTTACTTCAGGGATTCTGATCAACCGGGGTCATTTGCTGGAGAACATGGTATTCATTGCATTGCGAAGACAGGTTGCGTCGGTCTATTATTACAGGACCGCTGCCAAACAGGAGGTTGATTTTATCTTTAAGGACCTCCACGGGAAACCACACCTTATCCAGGTTTGTGAGACCCTGGTCAATCCTCAAACCCGTCAACGGGAAACCGCTTCCCTTCAAAACGCCATGATGGAACTAGGCATATCCCGGTCAATGATCGTCACACTCGATGAAACGGAAGAGATCCCGGTTCCGGCCGGAACAATCGAAGTGATCCCGATCTGGCAATTTCTTCTTTCTTCCCTCACTGTATAACCCCCGGAACTTTCCGGAAGAACGTACATTTGCATATCCACCCACGTTGTATGAAAAAAAATATCTCCTTCTTCTTTTTCCGGGTCGTACTTCCCGGCCTGGCCGCATGGCTGATCCTCAGCGGCGGATATTACCTGCTCACCCGGAAAGAGCGGGAAGCGAAAGCCAAACGCAGCCGGCAGGAACAGCTTCTGAAGCAGATCAATGCACGGGCCCCGTACAAATTCGAGAAGAACCACGCCCCCGGCCGCACCGATCAGCCCGGGATGGCGGCCTTCCACGAATTCCTGATGACCTTCGACCCGGCCACCGGGACCGTCCCGCACGAACGCATCATGAAAGCCATCGAGGTAACCCGGGCCTTGTCGTCGCTGAAGAGTACCCGCCAGATCCAGTGGCAGGGCTACCCTTCGAACATGGGCGGCCGCACCCGTGCAATCATGTACGATCCCAATGATGTTACGGGCAAAAAGGTGTGGGCAGGCGGGGTGACCGGCGGATTGTGGTACAACAACGATATTACCAGCGCCCAGAGCACCTGGGTGCCCGTGGGCGATTTCTGGAGCAACCTCGCCATCCGCTGCCTTGCCTATGATCCCGTGCATACCCATACCTTCTACGCAGGCACCGGCGAAGCGGAAACCGCGATGGAGACCTACCGCGAGAGTTCGGGGCTGGGCTACGGCATCGGCCGGTCCGACGACGGCGGACTCTCCTGGTACCACATCCCGGGCACCGAACAGTTCGCCTATGTGACCGACATCGTGATCCGTCGCGAAAACAACAACAGCGTGATCTATGCCGGGGTCGCCTCGGGGCTGTACAAGGATAGCCAGCACCTGAGCCAGCCCTCCGACGGCCTTTTCCGCTCGGCCGACGGCGGCGCCACCTGGACGCAGGTTCTGCCACTGATCCCCGGATCGACTGTGCCCTACAGCGTTTCCGACATCGCCCTGGGCGCCGATAACCGGCTCTATGTCGGCACCCGGCCCAACCTC
>DAONFN010000122.1:4518-8113 GCA_035403625.1 Bacteroidales bacterium | reverse complement strand
AAGATCACATCGAACCCGGCCGCCTCGCACAGGAGGATCGTCTCGCGGGTCTTTCGCGCCACCCCGCCGAGACTTCCGGCCGATGGCGAGGGACGGATGAAGGCGTTGGGATCGGATCCCAGCCGTTCCATGCGGGTCTTGTCGCCCAGGATGCTTCCCTTCGACCGGCTGCTGCTCGGGTCTATCGCCAGCACGGCCAGCTTGTGGCCCTGTGCGGTGAGCCAGGTGCCCAGCGCTTCGATGAAGGTGCTTTTTCCGACCCCGGGCACGCCGGTAATCCCAATCCGGATGGAGTCCGGGTGATACTCATCGCGGTCACCTTGTCTTTGATCTTTGATCTTTGATCTTTGATCTTGCAGGCACTCCCGGATAACATCATCAGCCAGTGTTCTGTGTGCCTGCAGGTTACTCTCCACCAGCGTGATCGCCTTGCTGAGCACAGTGCGGTTCCCCGCCCGGATCCCGGCCAGGTACTCCTCAACCGTCAGCGTGGCCGCGCGATGTTTTCGCAGGCGCTCGGCCAGGTTTTCGTTGACCTGCGGCGGCTGTTCGACGCCTTTCATGACGTGCAGGGCGGATCGGTGGGGTTTGGTAGACATGTGTGTGTTTGGTTGTCAGGGTGATAAGAGGCAGGTGTCGACCTCAGCGACCTCTGCGCCTTCTCTGCGTCCTTTGCGGTTATGTTAATTCAATCCTATTCATTACGGGGCTAAATTTATCGATTTTATTTGCTGAAGGAGTTCATATAATTCCAGATTGGTTGTTCTTCAGGCATGCCGATGGCCCATCACCTGTAATAACCGCAAAGGACGCAGAGAAGGCGCAGAGTGCCACAGAGAACTATCTTATTAGCTCGTTTCAATCTGCATGCTGACGCATAATACCCTCCCGGGAAAGGATCCCTGTTGTCTGTTCCCTATTGCCTATTCCCTATTGCCTTGTTTTTACAAAGGTAAAAAATTCAGTTTTCGGTACAACCTATCCAAGAAATCCCTACCTTTGCACCCGCAAAACTCTCCGTAGCTCAGTTGGTAGAGCAATTGACTCTTAATCAATGGGTCCTAGGTTCGAGTCCTAGCGGGGAGACAAAACAAAGCCCGTCCTTTTCCGGATGGGCTTTTTTCATGGACGGACCAGGCTGTGACAACCCTGAACCGTGATTCTTTGTACCTTGTTCAGTATTCCTTCCCCCCGGCACGTTTCACTTTTCTTCGCCCACCGTGAAATAGAAGACAGCACCTTCGCCGGTCGTACTTTCCGCCCAAACCTTTCCCTGCTGTCGCTCGATGATCCGTTTTACCAGGGCCAGCCCGATACCGTTCCCCTCGAATTCCCGGGGCGAATGCAGCCGCTCAAATACCCCGAACAACTTGTTGTAATACTTCATGTCGAAACCCACGCCGTTGTCCTTTACATAATAAACCTTCTTTCCTTCCCTGATCTGGTGCCCGGTTTCTATGACGGGTGAAGGTTTTGGAAGTGAGAATTTGGCGGCATTGAGCAGCAGGTTCTGCCACACTTGCCGGAGCATGACGGAGTCGCCGGTGGCGGGCGGCATAGGATTTTCAACAAACCGGATGCCCGCATACCGCCTGTCGATCCGGATTTCGCCGATAATGCTGCCGACGATCGATCCCATATCTATGTTTTCATGGATCATCTCGTTCCGGTTCATACGGGAAAAGGAAAGAAGACCATCAATCAGGCTCGCCATCATATTGCCATTCTTACAGATGGAGTCGAGGCAGTGTAACCCCTCTTCATCCAACCGCTCCAAATATTTTTCCTTCAGGATCGACGAATAGCCGATTACCGCCCTCAGGGGGGCGCGCAGGTCATGCGAAACAGAATAGCTGAAGGCTTCCAACTCACGGTTTGTGGCCTCAAGAACCGCCGTCCTCTCCCGTACCTTCTGCACCAGGTCCCGGTTGTGATTCCGGATGGTTTCAAAGGCCTGACGTTTCTCCGTCACATCGCGAAAACTCAACACCCGCCCTGCCGTCTTGCCTTCGATCCGGTGAGGTTTTGAATACCACTCAAAGATCTTTCCGTCGAGGAACCTGACCTCGTCAAACGCTTCTTCTTCGGGTTGGTCAAACAGCCACTTTACCTTGTTCATAAACGCAGTGGGATCGGACAACTGGCTTTGGACATGGGAAAGCAACGCCAGGCCCTCCTTGCGGGAAAGTAATTCGTAAGGGATCTGCCACATGTCGGTAAACTGGCTGTTGGAAGAGATCACATTTTTATCCAAATCAACCACCAACAGTCCGTCGGCCGTGGTATCAAGCACCGATTTGAGCATGAAAATGGTACTGATCAGCTCATTTTCAACTCTTTTTGACTCAGTGGAATCGGTGAAAACAGTAGTGAAGTAGCCTTTCTGATGAGAAAATACGGAAATATCAAAATAACGGTCCAAATCCGGCACGAAGGAGCTGAACCGGCAGGGCTTCCCGGTCCGGGCGACTGTTTCGTAAATGTCAAGGTAGGGCGGGGGAAGGATGCCATACACTTCGCTGGCTCTTTTTGACAGTGCTTTTTCGACGGGTATCCCTACATGTTTTTCAAACACCGGGTTGGTGTCCAGGATCCTGTAATCTACCGGGTTTCCCACCTCATCATATAGGACTTCATGCAAGGTAAAACCTTCCGACATCGAATTAAAGAGCTGCCGGAACAGGTTGTTGCTTTTTTCAAGATCCTCCATCACCCGCTGGTTCACCTGCTCGGTTAGTTTCTGCTGCGTGTGATCGAGGATGAATCCTTCGATCCCGATCACTTCGTCGCCGCGCCTTACAGCCCGGGCGCTGAATGCATGATAGCCGGTACTGCCATCCTTGCACTGGCGGGTGAACTCGCCCTTCAGAAACCGGGGTTCCCCATTCATGATCCCTTCCACCACTTCCCGGGCGGCATCCCGGTCTTCAAATCGTTGAATCTCCTCAAAATGATGATTCAGGATCTCTTCCCTGGAACTATATTTATACAACCGGATCCAGGCATCATTGACATCGCGGATGAACCCCTCGCGATCGATAAAAAAATAGCCCATTTCCGAATTGGTAATGACCGAACGAAAACGCTGTTCGCTTTCACGAAGATCATCGAGCGTATTCTTATACCGGAGAAATTCGTTGATCCGGAGAACCAGCAGCCGGGCTGTAAAGGGCTTGATCAGGTATCCGTCGGCCCCGGCCTCAAGCCGGTCGGTATGATCCAAGGCCGGATCTGACTGATCCAGGGCCAATACCACAAAGACATTCTCGGTTTTCGGGTTCGATTTGATCCGGCGGAGAATCCCGACTCCTCCTGTATCCGGTATACAGAGGCCCAGGATGACCAGTTTGACAGCCCCGGTTTCAAGGATTGCCAGTGCCTGCTCGCCGGAGGTAGCTGTTATCACGGAAAACCCGGCCTCTTCCAGGGTGGCGGAGAAAAAATTCTGAGCCTCCGGGTCGGAACTGACACACAGAATTTTCACACCCTTTCCTTGATCCATGGGGCATAAATTGAAATTATCCGTCTCACCCAAATGCCATTCCGGCTCTTCCCCAAACTGTAAAATTAAGAAGAAATATGACAAACCGATTGG
>DAONFN010000122.1:0-4418 GCA_035403625.1 Bacteroidales bacterium | reverse complement strand
TTTTGTGTACAAAAATTCATGTATACAAAATTGTAAATGTACAAAAATGTATATATATTTGCAGAAAATGTTCACTCATGCCTGTAAATAATATTACCGGTTCCCCGGTGGAAGGCGACGACTTTTTTGGCCGGGAAAATGAGCTTTCCTATGCCTGGGATCACATCCGAAAAGGGAACTCGTTTCTACTCGCGGCTCCCCGGCGTGTGGGGAAATCCTCCTTCGCCAAAAAACTGATCGCGATCGCGAAATCGGATGGGTGGCATACACTCGAACTAAACCTGGAAGAGGTTAAGACGGAAGAAGAATTTATCAGGCTTTTTGTAAAGAAGCTGTATGCCGAGAGTTGGTGGCATCGAATAAAAGATAAATCAGGCGAAGGGGTGAAAAAAATACTGGAGAGCCTGAATCTCACTACGACAACTGAAGGAACTACGGTCGCCTTAAAATTTCAGTTTGACAATCCTGAGATTAATCATAAACTGACAAAGCTACTCGACCATCATGAAAACACCCTGATCATGGTGGATGAGCTGACGATTCTGCTTTACCTTCTGGTTGAAAGAGATCCGGAAAAGGGAATTCAAAAAGCACAAGATGTCCTAAACTGGCTCAGGAGTATCCGCCAGGTAACAGGGACCAAGATCCGTTGGGTCTTTTGCAGTTCGGTAGGTATCGAGAATTTTTGTAACCAGTACAACCTGAGCTATACCACAAATGATCTGTCGCCGTTGGAGTTAGCCGCGTTTTCGGAGAATCAGTCACAACGGTTTATCCAGGCGTTGGCCAGTGCAGAATCCATACAATTGGAGAATGACCAGGTTGAACACATGCTCAGAAAACTTGGCTGGCTCCTGCCTTATTTCATCCAGATCCTGTTTTTTGAACTTCACAAACTTCATGTTATTCATGACTGTGAATTGTCTATTGAGACAATTGATGAGGCTTACCTGAAGCTGACAAGCGAAAAGCACCTGAACACCTGGGAGGAAAGGTTATCTGCCTATGGCGATCTTGAAAGGTCTGCTAAAGTCATTCTGACGAGTCTTTGTTCTTGTTCGGAGGGGGAGTCCCGATAAAACCTCTTCGGCCAGTTGAATGTGCGGTTAATGGATCCGGATCGTACGGAAGAGATTTTAGGTAAGCTGTTGGGTATGTTGACAAATGATGGATATATCATGTCTGGATCAGAAGGTAAATATGTATTCCGGTCTCCTTTACTGAGAGACTTTTGGTTTAACCGATTTGTCAGGTAATATGGAAAAGAAGAAAATCACCTTAAGCCAGCTGGGGCTATATAATCCGCAACGGTTATCCGATGGGGTGGTGGAACAATTGTTCATCGTCAGAAAGAAGCTGTTCGGCTTCATCCTCGAGAAAATCCAGCGGGAGAAACCGGGGGGTATTCCGCAACACTACCTGATCATCGGGCACCGTGGGATGGGAAAGACCATGTTGCTGAAACGTTTCGAGGTGGAACTGCGGAAAACGGAGTTCAATGCATCCTTCATTCCGCTTCTCCTGCCCGAAGAGCAGTACAATATCATCCACCTGGCCCGGTTCTGGATGAATGCACTGGATGCCCTGGCCGATACGCTGGAATATGAAAAACATTCCGCCCAAACGACACAGGTTGACCAGGAGATCATGAGGTTAGAGAAACTCACCGACCCGGAAGAACGGGCCAGGGAGGCTTTCCGGTTCCTGCAGACCTTTACCCGGTCGCTCGGGCGACGGCCGGTTTTGCTGATCGACAACATGAGCCTGATCTTTGACCGGCTGAAAAAAGAAGAACAGCATACTCTGCGGGCCTGGCTGATGCAAAACGGCGCTCCTGTCCTGGTCGGTACCAGCGTGATTGCGATGCAAGAAACCTACGACTACGGCGCTCCCTTTTACGATGCCTTCCAGATCCGCTACCTGCAAAAGCTGAATTTCACGGAGGTAATGGAGATGATTCACAACCTGGCGGCCTCCACCGGAGATGATGCGGTTCTTTCGGATATCGGAAACCGGATCGCACGGCTGAAAACGCTGCACCAGCTCACCGGCGGGAACCCGCGAACCGTGGTCATCCTTTTCAAACTGATCATCAAAGGTTTTTCAAACGACATCAACGATGACCTCGAAGCTATGCTCGATGAGATCACGCCCTTGTACAAAGCGCGTTTCGAGGAGCTGCCGGCGCAGATGCAGGTGATCGTCGATGCCATTGCCCTCTTCTGGGATCCGGCAACCCTGGAGACGCTAAGGGAAACCACCGGGTACGGGAACAACCAGCTGTCGCCGCAGTTAAAGCGCCTGACCGAAGCTGGTTGGATCGAACCGGTCAAGGCCTATCAATCAAAGGGGAATGCTTACCAGATCAGCGAACGGTTTTTCAACATTTGGTTCCTGATGCGCCGGAGCAACCGCCGGCAAAAAAGAGAACTCTTCTGCCTGGCGAAATTCCTCGAAAGCTTTTACGGCCGAGAGATCGGGAACGTCGCCCGGACGCACCTGTCCTCCAGAGCTGAAGAACCTGATCATATAACCTACAGCCTGGCCTTGTCGGAAGCGGTGCACGCTAAGTCGTTGAAAAAAAAGCTCCGGGACAAGTCCATTCAGGACGATATTGAATTAACCGATACCTTCTGGTTGCATAAGTCGTTGTTCGAACTTCACAGGAACAATACCGGATTGGCAAAGGAACATCTGGAAATGGCTTTTACGAAAATAGGCATGGCAGTTCCGCTGCAAACAGAGGATGACTGGCGGCGGTTCGGGGCTGTTGCCATAAAGCTTGGTTATGGTTCATGGTTGTTGAATGTGCTTGAGACACACGAATACAATACCATCCTGGTTCCTTACTATGAAGCCATCCGGGCGCTGACAGAAAAAGATCCGGAAGGTTACCTGCTCAGCAAGGCGGTGGAGATCAGAGAGCCTGCGAAGGTGATTGTCGATTATATGAAACGTTATAACTCTTAACAGACCTTCCAGGTTTCGAAAACCTGGAAGGTCGGGGTTCCCGCCTGCGCTTTCCCTGCATGCTGCCTCGCCGGTGGATCAGGGATGACAGAAGGATACATAAGGCTGTATAATAGCTGAATGGAAGGACAGATGGAATCAATGTGCAGACATAATCTCCAGTTTCCGGCTAAGGTGATCGGTGCCGGAGTCGATCGTTACGAGGTAGATCCCGGCCGGGAGCGATCCGGTGGAAAGGGTGGCCGTTGAATGGGCGGATGCCTGCGACAGGCATTTTCTGCCCTGCGAATCGTATAGGGAAACGGTGAAATGCGGGTCGCTGCTTTTCACATCGACCGTAAACCGGGTGTCGCAGGGGTTGGGGTACAGCCGGAGGATGCTCCTGGCAGAGCCGTCGCCGGTTCCGTTCAGTCCGTAATGGGCCTGCGCCCAGCTGTAGTTATCGCACACGATCTCGGAAACCCGGTCGGGGATATAGCCCGACGCACTTGCCGCGGTCACGGTGCTGAAGGCGATCTGCAGGGTTTGCTGCGATGTTCCCACGGCCACGATGAGATAGGTGCCGGTTTGTTGGTCGAAACAGGATGACCCCGCCACGATCCCGGTGACCGGGGGCAGCGAACCGATATCGGTGACGGCCCCGGTGGAATCGTTGATCTCAACGACGCCGGCTGTTCCTCCGCCACCGCTGTTGTCCATCTTCAATGCAAAAAGCCGGTTGTTGAGGTTATCGTAATGGAAGCAGGTATAATTGCAGAGGGGATTTTGCAACTGGATGGGTACGAAGTCATACTGAAAGACCTCGTTGCGTACGAAGATGCGGCAGAGCAGCATGGCTCCGGCGTTGTTGACAACCTCCGTAAACAGGATGCCATGTTCGGAGTCGAATGCGGTGGCGTCGACCACCATGCCCATGATCGCCGGATCGACGATCATTCCCAGCAGGGAGCTGTTGCCGGTGGCAAGGTTGAGTTGGTTGACGTTAAAAGCGCCGCTGGTATCCATCGTGATCGTGTAGATGCTGCCATTGCTCATGTCGATCTCGGTGATGTTGGAGCCGTTGGCGAAGGGGATCGCCGAAGTGGCATTGGTCGGGCTGTTGAAGGCAAACAGGCAATTGCCGCTGCCGGTGACGCCGTTGAGGTAATAGTTGCCGTTGTATGCATCGAACACCGAAGAACTGAGCATGTAGCCCTGCAGGGATGTCGGGAACGACTCGAGCGAGGCGGAATCCATCGCCTGCCAGCGGACGATCTCCACACCGCCTCCGGGTACCGGGCGGGCGCCGATCAGGGTGGGTTGCGAAAAGGCCGCGACGGTGGCGGCGAAGATCAGCGGAAGGAGGAGGAAGTGTTTCATCACAGGATCCTTGTTTGAATGGAATGGATTTGTAAAGATATGCGGATTTATGAAAAAGCCGAAACCCGCTTAAAGATCATCCCCGCCCT
>DAONFN010000121.1:0-8171 GCA_035403625.1 Bacteroidales bacterium | reverse complement strand
GGGGGACCCCGACAGGGTGGGGGGACCCCGACAGGGTGGGGGGACCCCGACGGGGTGGGCAGGCAACCATTTGCATCTGTTGTGTTATAATGATACGACAACCTGATATTGTGGAGGAGGATCTGATCAGAAAAGCGTCTGCGGGTGATAACAGCGCCATTGAGGCGCTATATGACCGTTATGCCCCGATCCTCCTGAGCGTTTGCTATCGCTATTGCGGAAACCGCGATGATGCCGAAGATATCCTCCATGACGGATTTATTAAAATTATCCGGAATATCGCAAAGTTCGAAATCCGCAGGGAAGGGTCGGCGGAAGCCTGGATGAAACGCATTATGGTGAACACAGCCCTGAATTTCATCCGTGAACGGGGCAAATGGAAGAACCTCCTTGAAAACGATTCGATCAACGACATCGAAGAACCTGCCGACGAATCGGATGAAACCGGTGCCGATCGTTACCCTGACCTGCGGCCGGAGGAGGTGATGCAATTGGTGTGCGCGCTCCCACCCGGTTACCGGACCGTTTTCAACCTCTACGTTTTCGAACAATATGGGCACCGGGAGATCGCCAATCTTCTCGGTTGCACCGAAAATACTTCCAAATCGCAGCTTTCCAAAGCACGCGGCTTGCTCAGAAAAAAAATCAGCCAGATGATTTCTACCAATACATCCAGGGCCTATGAAAAAGTTTGATATCCCATCCGATGAATTCCTGAGGGAGTCGCTCCGCGACTACCGGATGACACCTTCGGATGCCGCCCGCAACGCCTTCCTGAAGGAAGCCAGCGGCATTATCCAGTCCGGCCGGAGTTCCCGGCGAGGTTGGATCCTCCCGTCCCTGCTCCTGCTCCTCGCCGGGTTTGCCTGGGTGATCTGGACCCTGCTGGCCCATGAGGAAGTAATCTCCACCCCTGTGAAACAAGAGGTCTCCCGGCAAAATTCAGTCTCGACGGACTCACCTCCTCTTTCCCTGACCAAAAGCACTCCCGCTTCGGCATCATCGTCAATAAAAACAACGACAGAGAAGCCAATAGAGGCCGTAAGCGTTAGCCCTGCTGAAGCCGTCCACAGTCAACCTCACAGCTCTTCATTGACCCAATCATCTTCTGGAAATAAAACCAAGGAATTTCCGGAATCATCTGAATTTAAACCGGCTCCGGCAACCACAACGATGGAAAAGCCGATCCGTGACTACGGATTGACGACCGCCACCCCTGCCCCATCCCAATCGCAACCACTTACAAATCAGGATCCTGCCACATCCGGTCGATCCGAACAGAACCCTGCGGAGAATGCCTCTCTTGTATCGCCTGCCTCTCCTGCAACTTCCAGCAAACCCGCGAGTGCCCTAACCTCCGCTGCTGAGCAATCCGGCCAGCCCGCCACTCCTCCCGCCACAGTCATAGCTACAGAAAAACAAGAGAAAAAAGAAGCGGGAAATATCAGGCGGAGCGATCATCGGAATAATAACGGCAGAGTGGCCGGGGGAGTTTTCTATACCCCCGAATGGCTGCATAACACCCTTGACGGCAATAACATAGCCCACAATTTCGGCCTTGAAGGCGTTTTCAGGTATGGCGGATTCTCGATCCGGACCGGTGCGGGAATTTCTATCGCCAGCGGGGCCAACGAGATAGAAGTAGCCTATAAACCTTACCTTGGAGATTACCGGAAACTCGATTCCATCCAGTTTACCTGGAGCGACCCGGAACATAAATATATCCCCAAAATGTTTATGTCGACGCAGGATGTGTTTGATACACTGACTGCTTACGATTATTCCAGTGTCGAAAAGCGTTATACCTATCTCCGGATCCCCGTGGTTTTCGGATATGATTTCTGGAAAACGGAAAAGATCTCAATGGGATTGCGCGCAGGACCCGTCCTGTCCTTGCTTCTGAGCACCAAACAGTTGTCGGAGGCGTATGATCCCGGTCAAAACCGGATCCTCCGGATCAACGATATTTCCCCCGGACAATTGGACCTGAACTGGCAGATAATGGCCGGACTTGGAATCTCAGTGCGCCTCTCCCGCAACCTGCTCCTCGACCTCGAACCGGAAGCCAGTTACTATTTCAACTCTGCATTTGAACGTCCGGCAAACCGGCAAAAACCCTGGTCGGCAGGATTCAGAACCGCATTAATGATCGAATTATGAGATTATTATACTTTTAAAGGCAACCTTTTCCCGTTGATGGGTTATTAAACTGAGAGGGACGATGTGCTGATGTGCTGATGTGCTGATTTTCAAAATTCTACTGTTCTATTGTTCTACTGTTTTACTGTTCTTCTGTTCCCCTGAGTTCCTGAAAGAAAGCCAATTGGACATTATATAGAAAACAAACCAAATCAAATAGTATTAATAAACACAAAATCCTATGAAAAAGCTACTGTTGCCCCTGCTGATCCTGTTGCTGGCCCTGCCGGCGCTCTCGCAAACATATCTGTATGTCAGCGGAACGGTTACCGACCTTTCGAACGGGAACCCAATTCCCAACCATGCGGTGATCATCCATAATGACTCCACCTCCCCCGGGTATTTTTACAACACAGTTAACACGAACGCCAGCGGGTTCTTCATGGACACTATTCCCGTAACCGGCACGTCATCCGGCAATCTATATGTTCAGACCGTCGACTGCCAGAATTATTTGCAAACGCAGTGGTTCACTTACGCTCCGGCCCAAACCGTTTTTTCCGTAACGTTTGCGATCTGTTACAACAACAATCCCTGTCAGGCCGGCTTTACCAGTTCACCGGCAGGGCCTCTTTCGGTGCAGTTCACCAACACCTCGGTGGGGGGCAACAATACCTTCCTGTGGAATTTCGGCGATGGAGGCACCTCCACACAAACTTCTCCGCTCCATAGTTACAGTACGACTGGTTACTACAATGTGAGCCTGACCATCGGTGCCCTCGGAACCACCTGTTATAATACGGTTTCTCAGACCATCTTAGTATGGGACTCCACATCGTCCGGATGTCAGGCTTCCTTTGGATTTTATGTCGACACGCTGAACACCCTGAATACCGTTCATTTCATTGATTTCTCCAATCCTTCCTCCGGCTATATTCAACACTGGTCCTGGGACTTTGGCGACGGGAACACCAGTTCCATTACCTATCCATCCAATCCCAACGTCACACACACCTATGCGACAGCCGGCACCTTTACAGCCTGTCTCACCATCCAGACCAGCGACAGTTGTTCGAGCACCTATTGTCAGCAGGTAACCATAGGAGGATCTACGGGTTGCCAGGCTTACTACGTGTATTATGCCGACTCCCTGAATCTCCAGAACTTCCATTTCTTCGACCAGTCGCAGGGGAACATCTACGCATGGAACTGGAATTTCGGTGATCCGGCCAGCGGAGCCAGTAATTTCTCCACCCTTCAGAATGCCTCCCATACCTTCTCGGCTGCAGGCACCTACAGTGTTTGCCTGACCATTTACGGCGCCGACAGTTGCCAGGATATGACCTGCCAGACATTAACGATCAACGTCACCCCGAACTGCCAGGCCGCATTCACTTATTATGCTGATTCCACCGGCTCTGATTACATCTACCATTTCATCGACCAATCGATCGGCAATATATCCTATTGGTCCTGGAACTTTGGCGATGGTAGTACCTCCACCGAACAGAACCCCGTCCATATCTTCCCTGCTCCCGGCTATTATCTTGTGACCCTGACCGTAAGCAGTGCCAATCAGGGTTGCTCCAGTACCAAATCGGATACGATTTACGTCGGTGGAGGGCTCCCCTGCCAGGCTGCATTCGTGTTTAATATCAATCCGATCACCGGAAACAGAACGGTTGCATTCACGGACCAGTCGACCGGCAATCCGAACAGCTGGCTGTGGTCCTTTGGTGACGGCACCTCCTCGACCGAACAGAACCCGGTTCACACATACCAGGGAGCAGCGGTATCCTACAATGTGTGTCTGACCATCACTTCCGCCAACAGTTGCACCAGCACCTTTTGCGAAACGGTGGTACTTCCCGACAGCACCACCTACCACCAGGTCTATGGGCAGGTATTCGCCGGCAGTTTCCCGCTGACTTCAGGCATCGTGGTCATCTATTCCTATGACACCCTGAACCCCAACCAGCCTGTTGTGGATGTTTTCCCGCTCGACTCCAACGGTGTCTATTACTTCACGATGGTTCCCAGCGGCGCCTATTACATTCTCGCCATTCCATTCGATGCGGGGACCTATCTCCCGACCTACTTCGGCAACACGATCAGCTGGGCCGAGGCTACCCTGGTCACTCTTGGCGAGCCGAACAATCCTTACAACATCAACCTGGTTTCGGCCGGACAGATGGTGCCCGGGGGCGGATCGATCTCCGGCCAGATTTCACAGGGCAGGTACCAGGGCATGCCGACAGATCTCATCGATATGATCCTGATGAATAATCTCGGGCAGGCCATCGGATTTACAAGGGTATCGGAATCCGGCTCATTCAGTTTCCCGTCGCTGGACTACGGAACCTATTGGCTGAGGCCTGAGCTTCCGGGTGTCAGTGGTGACCAGATCATGGTTGTGCTGAGTGCCGGCCAGCCGCATGCCGACGTTGTGATGACGTATGCGGGAAACAAGATCTCAGGTATTGATTCACCCGAATCGGTGGTCAGCCAGTGGGCGGTATTCCCGAACCCGGCCACCGATCATGTATCGCTGTCGCTGAACCTGAAGCGTGCGGTCAGCGCAGTTGCAGAGATCCACAACCTCGCCGGTCAGCTGATGGTCAGCAAGCAAGCGGATCTGCATACGGGCAGCCAGCAGATCGATCTTTCCACGGCCCATCTGCCCAGCGGCCTGTACACCATCCGGGTCTATGCAGCGGAAGGGGTGAACATCCATTCCAAACTGGTGATCAGGTAACCTCCAAACTCCCAATAAAAAAGCCAGCCGGAATTATTCGGCTGGCTTTTTTTTGGTGACCCTGTCGGGGTGGGGGGACCCTGTCGGGGTGGTTGGAAAACCTGTTTATCTTTTCACAAAGTTTTGGTAATTTTGCGCATCATCATTCTGAAAAAACTCCCCCATGATCACCAACAACTTTGCACGCAGACATAATGGGCCATTTGGCGATGAAATCAACCGGATGCTTGAGAAGACAGGCGTCGGCACCATCGAGGAACTGATCGACCAGACGGTCCCTGCCCCGATCCGGATGAAAAACCCCCTTCCCCTGCCCCCCGGCATGAACGAATTTGAATACCTGAACCACATCAAGTCCCTGGCCGCAAAGAACAAGCTCTTCCGGAGTTTCATCGGTCTGGGCTACTACGATACCATCACTCCCGCCGTGATCCTGCGGAATATCCTGGAAAACCCGGGCTGGTACACGGCCTATACGCCTTACCAGGCCGAAATCTCCCAGGGGCGTCTCGAAGCGCTGCTGAATTTTCAGACGATGATCTGCGACCTGACCGCCATGCCCATCGCCAACGCATCCCTGCTCGACGAAGGAACCGCGGCTGCCGAGGCAATGATCATGCTCTTCAACAGCCGTTCGCGTGATGCCGTAAAACGCGGAGCCAATCGTTTCCTCGTCTCCGACCTGCTCTTCCCGCAATCGGCGGATGTGATCCGCACCCGGGCGATTCCCCTTGGCATTGAGGTGGTGACGGGTAACGCCGACAATTTCGTTTTCGACGAATCGGTTTTCGGATGTATGATCCAGTATCCCGACCAGTTCGGTACCGTGACGGATCCCGCCCCCTTTGTGAACCGGGCCCACCAGGCTGGAGTCATGGTGGCCGTGGCGGCTGATCTGCTAAGCCTGGCACTCCTTACCCCGCCGGGTGAATGGGGCGCCGATATCGTATTCGGTTCCACCCAGCGATTCGGGATCCCGATGGGCTACGGCGGGCCGCATGCCGCTTACTTCGCCACCCGCGATGAATATAAACGCCAGATGCCCGGACGCATCATCGGGATCTCCGTCGATGCCAATGGCAACCGCGCCCTCCGCATGGCCCTCCAGACCCGTGAACAACACATCAAACGCGAAAAAGCCACCTCCAATATCTGCACCTCCCAGGTCCTGCTTGCCGTCATGGCCGGAATGTATGCCGTTTACCATGGTCCCAAAGGGATCCGGCAGATCGCCCGCCATATCAACATTCTCGCCGGTGTGCTGTCACTTGAACTTCAAAAATATGGGTACACCCAACTCAATGGCCATTTCTTCGACACCCTGCGCGTGACCCTGCCCGCCAACGTAAGCATGGATTCCATCCGTAAGGCGGCCCTCGAAAAGGAGATGAACCTGCGGTACATCGATGAAAAACAGATCGGACTCAGCATCGGAGAGACCACTTCGCTGGCGGAAATCAACACCCTTGTCAGCATTTTCGCTGCCGCCAACGGAAAGAAATACACCGAGTTCGTCTGCAACCCAAAGGAGTGTGAATTGATCACCACCCTCCCCGAAAACCTGGTCAGGACCTCTTCCTACCTCAGCCATAAGGTTTTCAACAGCTACCACTCGGAAACCGAGATGATGCGCTACATTAAACGCCTGGAGATCAAAGACCTGTCACTTAACCGGTCGATGATCCCGCTGGGATCGTGCACGATGAAACTCAATGCAGCTTCGGAGTTATTTGCGCTCAGCTACCCCGAATTCGGCGGTCTCCATCCCTTTGTGCCGAAAGACCAGGCGGCCGGGTACCACGAACTGATCGAAGGACTCGCCAGGGATCTGGCCCTGATCACCGGGTTTGAAGCTGTTTCATTCATGCCCAATTCGGGTGCCGCCGGCGAGTATACCGGGTTGATGGTCATCCGGCAGTACCATATTTCCAGGGGTGAAAGCCACCGCAATCTTTGCCTGATCCCATCGTCGGCTCATGGAACCAATCCTGCCAGCGCCGCGATGGCGGGAATGGATATCATCCTTGTGAAATGCGACGAAAAAGGGAATATCGACATCCACGACCTGAAGGAAAAGGCCGAACAGCACCGGGATACCCTTTCGGCTCTGATGGTCACCTATCCTTCAACCCACGGTGTTTTTGAAGAGGACATTCTCGATATCATCCGCATCGTTCATGAAAACGGCGGACAGGTATACATGGACGGAGCCAACATGAACGCCCAGGTAGGCCTCACCTGCCCCGGGATCATTGGCGCGGATGTCTGCCACCTTAACCTCCATAAAACGTTTGCGATCCCCCACGGAGGAGGCGGACCCGGCGAAGGCCCCATCGCGGTTGCCAAACATCTTGCACCCTTCCTTCCCAAACATGTACTGGTTGAGACCGGCGGATCGCAGGGCATTACGGCGGTGGCCTCCGGACCTTACGGCAGCGCACATATCCTCACGATCTCCTATGCCTATATCAAACTGATGGGAGGGAACGGACTGACAGAGGCTACCCGGATGTCGATCCTGAATGCCAATTACCTGAAATCCTGCCTGGAACCTTATTACCCTATTCTGTACACCGGGAAGAACGGAAGGTGCGCCCACGAAATGATCATCGACTGTAACGGCATCAGCAAGCAGACCGGGATCGGCGCCATCGATATCGCCAAAAGGCTCATGGATTACGGCTTTCACGCGCCAACAGTGGCATTCCCCGTGCATGGCACCCTCATGGTCGAGCCGACCGAGAGTGAACCCTATTCGGAACTGAACCGGTTCATCGAAGCGATGGTGATGATCCGCGCTGAGATCGATGAAATTGCAGAGGGGAAGGCCGATCGTGCCGTAAACGTGATCATGAAAGCCCCTCACACGGTACAGATGGTCTCAGCCGATGAATGGACCCTCCCCTATTCCAGACAAAAAGCTGCTTTCCCGGTCGACACACTGAAGGAGGACAAATACTGGCCAACGGTGACACGTATCGACGATGCCTACGGCGACCGGAATCTGACGTGTACGGCGTGAGTCGTGTGTCGTGAGTTTGGAGAATGGGTGCAGACTGGCTCTGCAGACTGCACCCCCGCAACGGCAGACAGATTATAATTTCTCCAGGCAGAGGCGGATTTTTTGCCAGGTGGCTTCGATGTCGTTGTCGAGCCCGACGGAAAAACGCACAAGACCTTCTGACAATCCCATCTCACGCTGGATTTCTTCAGGGACTTCCGAGGAGGTACTTTTACCGGAATTGCTGAACAGGGTTTTGAAATAACCGAGGCTTAC
>DAONFN010000120.1:3506-8220 GCA_035403625.1 Bacteroidales bacterium | reverse complement strand
AGATGACCTGGGAATGGGTGTTACCGCCATCGCCGAATTGCACCATTGGGTGGGCTATGCGGCGGTCGGGTACAAATGATCCCGGGCAATCCGATCATCTGGGAATATTCCGCAGGGATTTGTACCATCCCGGAAGGGCATCATACACGATGATCACTACGCTCAGGATGATCACGGCCGTGAGGCTCAGGTTGATCGCTCCCATTACGCGGGTGGACGAACCGGCCAGTTGCGGGATGTAGATCCCTTTCATGTTCATGATCCCGGCGGTAATGGTGGTGATGCCCACAAAGATCATCGGGACGATCGTGATCCAGGCGTACCTTGCCTTACCCCGGTTGATGATGTAAGAAGTACCGATAGCCAGGGCAATGGTAGCCAGCAGTTGGTTGGCCGTGCCGAACATCGGCCAGATGGTGGACACACTTCCGGAATAGATGAAATATCCCCAGAACAGCACGACCAGGCCGCTGCACACCAGGTTCCCGGGCAGCCAGTGGGTATTCCCGAACGGCTTGTATATCTTCCCGAAGAGCTCCTGGAGAATGAACCGGGCCACCCGCGTGCCGGCGTCGATGGTGGTGAGGATGAAGAGCGCCTCGAACATGATGGCGAAATGGTACCAGTACGACATCAGCTTTCCCAGTCCGGGGATGGAGGAGAAGATCTGCGCCATGCCTACTGCCAGGGATACAGCCCCGCCTGTCCGTCCCACGATATTCTCGCCGACCTCCGCAGCCAGTTTCGGCAATTCACTGGTGGTAAATCCCATGGCATGGAGCTGCGGCAGGATCGCCGCCAGTTTCTCGGGTGCCACATTGATCATGAAATAGTCGAGCGGGTGCAGGCTGGCCGCGGCTACCAGCGCCAGGATGCTCACCATTCCTTCGGCCAGCATCGAACCCACGGCGATGGGGCGGATATGCGACTCCTTCATGATCATCTTGGGAGTTGTGCCTGAGCTGATCAGGGAATGAAATCCGCTGATGGCGCCGCAGGCGATGGTGATGAACAGGTAAGGGAACAGCGTGCCGGGGATGATCGGACCGCCTCCATGGATAAAAGCGGTGAAGGCCGGCATCCGGAAATTGGGCGCCACAACGATGATCCCCACCGCCAATAGGGTGACCACACTCAGCTTCATGATCGAACTCAGGTAATCACGCGGGGAAAGAAGCAGCCAGACAGGCAGTACCGACGCAATAAAGCCGTATCCTGCCAGCATCAGCGTAAGGGTCTCTTTATCGCACGAAAACCAGGAAGCAAACCGCGACTCGGGCACATACTTCCCAAAGATCACGGCAGCCGACAGCAGGATCACGCCCATCACGGTGGCTTCCGCCACCTTCCCTTTGCGGAAACGAAACATCCAGACCCCCATGAAGAGGGCGATCGGTATGGTAGAGGCAATCGTGAAGAGGCCCCAGGAGGATTCGCTAAGTGCATTCACCACGACCAGTCCCAGTCCGGCCATGGCAATGACGATGATCAGGAAAGTGGAAAGCGAGGTAGTGATCCCGCTCGAGACCTTCCCGATCTCGGCACGGGCGATCTCGGCCAGCGACTTCCCGTCGTGTTTCACGGAAGCGCTGAGAATGACCATATCGTGCACCGAACCGGCCATCACGGCTCCCACTACCATCCAGACGAACCCGGGAAAATAACCGAACTGGCAGGCCAGCACCGGTCCGACCAGTGGGCCGGCACCCGCGATGGCAGCGAAATGATGGCCGAACAGTACCCATTTCCCCATAGGATAGTAGTTCTGGCCATCGTACAAACGGTGTGCAGGAGTTTTGACCGTGTCCTCAATGGTCAGCACCCGTGCGGCGATGAAGCCGAAATAGAACCGGTAGGAGAGGGCGAAGATCGCGGCGGCGGCGATCACATAAGGCATAGCATTCATGGCAGAAAAAGTTGTATCGGCCGGTGACTCGATCTAATCATGCAGGCAGCGCAGGGGGATGCCATAGGCTTTGTTGTATGGATTGACGTAGCTTCCTCCGGAATAGATGGTCATTCCGTGGCCGTTTGAATTCGATTCCTTTGTGCTGCTCCAAAAATACCCGCTGGAACCACGGCTATAGAGGTCTCCCGACGAATACCCGATGAGTCCTGACGCGTGCAGTTTCAGCGGTGAGTTCCAGGCAACGTTCCAGTTGGTCCAGCCGCCGGCATTATCTACATTCGCCCATTCTGTTTGCGTCGGGATCCGCCAGATGGTGCCCAGTTCCAGGCTGCAGGGGTCGTTGGACGGCAACCAGTCGGAATTTTCGAAGATGCCGGTGATCGTCCATGTGGGCAACGGGGCCGAGCCATCATGCTTGTAGCCCTGCTTCCGGTTGAACTGCCAGTACCATCCGGCCGAGGCTTCTGAGGCATCGCTGACCGAACCGGCCTGGTGATCGGAGCCGAGGTTGGCCGTGATCCAGCATTTCGAGGGTTCGCCGGCGACACCTGAAACTCCATAATAGGTGACGATCTTACCAACCGGTGCCACTGCCCCGGCCACATGGGTTACGGTGACGGATGAGGCGCATGGGTAGGTGCAGGCAGCGGTGGACTGTGTAAGGGTGGCCGGAATGGAGGTGAAGCAGCTATTGCTGGCCCACACATATCTGGTATAGGCTGTGCCGCACGTGAGGCCTGTTTCGGCTTTTAAAGTGTCGGAACCCACGTTGACCGCGGTCGCTGCATTGTTGGAAGTATTCCATTTGTACCCGGTGGCCCCGGCGACCGGGTGCCATTGCCACGTTACGGAGGTCTGTGTGACCGAATTTCCGGCGGTGGCAGGGGAGGTGGCAACTGGAATGACCGACAGTGTGATGGTATTCGAGGTGGCGGGATTGCCGGTTGAACAGGGCAGGGAAGAGGTCATTACGCAGGTCACCGCATCACCGTTCAGCGGCGTGTACTGCAAGGAGGCGCCTGTCGAAACAATTACCCCATTGACTTTCCAGGTAAACAAGGGAGCATTGCCGCCATTGACCGGGCTTGGAGTAAAGATTACCGGTGCTCCGCTACAGGCAGGGTTTGCCGACGCGGCGATCGTCACGCTGGTCGGCAGCACCGGGAGTACCTGCAAAGTGACCGGCGAAGAGGTAGCCGGGTTATTGCTTGCGCAAAGCTGGTTGGAGGTCACCTTGCACGTTACCTGATCTCCGTTGACAGGAATGCAGGTATAGGTGGAGGAGCTGGCGCCTGTCATGATCATCCCGTTCACGTACCAGGTATAACCGGGATTCGTTCCTCCATTCGCTACGGAAGTTGCGTAGGAAACGGATGTTCCGGCGCATATCGTATCAGTCGACGGAGTCACAACGACCGACACCGGGGCTGAATTGCCCAGCGTCACAGGCATGCATTGCAGGGTGCTTTTCGAGCAACTGTTGTAGGCCACCACGCACACGGAGCCACTGGCGGCGCCGAAGTTGACGGTGACGGCAGGGGTTCCCTGTCCGGTGGCGATGACCGCTCCCGGCGGGACCGTCCACGAATAACCTTCGGCCCCGGCCACGGGCTGAACAGAATAGGCGACCCCCTGAGTGCCCGGACAAGTGGCAGGATTGCCGGTGATGTTACCCGGGCCGGACAGGTACCCGACATTGCCGATGGGCACCCACCCGGTGCCGTTGAAGAGCTGGAGGTCGTTGCAGTCGAGGTTGAAAATGACCAGTCCGCGTGCGGGAGCGCTGATGGCATCTCGCTGGATGGTGTTCAGACGGGGAGGAAGCAGCCCTTTGTCGGTGAACTTTACTTCGAGAGCGGCTGAGGGATCCGGCTGGCTGCCGTCGTTGGAGATACCCACCTGGGCGGAGGAGGAGAGAGAGAGCGTTACAAGCAGAGCGAGCAGCAGGAGTTTGTTCATGAATCCGGAATTACGGAGCAGTTGATATTCCCTGTAAAATTACTTTTTTTTATTCATCGTTTACCCTCCGGCATCCGTCGGCCATTTTTCCCCGTTTCACCGGAATCCTGTTCCCCGCCCCAAGAAGTGCCTGTACTTTTGCGGCACAATGTTATTCAATTCACAATGCAATCTTTAACCAATCAACCAACAACGTATGAAACGCTTCATTCTTTTGACTACAATGGCTGTTGCCACTTTGTTCGCCTCCGCGCAATCGACTTCCACAAACAATAACGACGAAATAACTCCCATCTTCGGAAAAGGGGGTAAAGCGAAGCTGGGCTGGTTCGTAGGCCTCGACCCCGGCTATACCCAGATCGATAACCGCGATGCCTGGCTGGGCGGGATCAGTGTCGGCATGATCATCGACCACAATTTTGCCCTTGGGCTTACCGGCAGAGGCTGGACCAACCGCGACGATATGTATTTTCCCAATGTAACGGATACCGCAGGAGGATACCTGGAAGGTGGTTACGGCGGACTATTACTCGAATATACGTTATTCCCGAAATCAGTGGTGCATGTTACGTTTCCTGTAATGATCGGAGCCGGCGGCACCTCGTTTGTGAGCGAGGCAAAACACCACGACTGGGATGACAAGAGCTCCGACTGGGAAAACGATGACTGCGGAAAGACCCTCGATTCGGATAGTTTCTTCGTGATTGAACCCGGGGTGCGCGCAGAGGTGAACGTTTTCAAATTCATGCGGTTGAATGCGGGCGTGAGCTATCGCTACACCTCCGGGTTTGACATGGTGAGGACCTCCTCCGACATGCTGAACAATTTCACCGCGACGGTAGGTCT
>DAONFN010000120.1:0-3406 GCA_035403625.1 Bacteroidales bacterium | reverse complement strand
GAAAACCGGCTGATTACCGGCGGCATGTACCGCTATTGCAGGAATCCCCTCTATTCCTCTATCCTCCTCTTTATCATTCCCGGACTGGCTCTGGTGATGAATTCATGGATCATCCTGACCGTCACACCTGTTGGATATCTGATCATGCGTCGCTTTATCCGCGAAGAGGAGGAGATGCTGGAGCGGATTTTCGGAGAGGAATTCAGGAAGTACCGCGACGCAACACCCTTGTTCGTCCCGAACCCCTTTGTCCGGAAATGACCTTCTTCCTTCCGGTTCGTTTTCAGAACATAAATAAGAGGCTGTCGTAAAATCAGGACAGCCTCTTATTTTTTATCCTGATTGAAATATGCGATTATATTTGATATCTTTATAGCGTATTCAATCCCTTTTCCCATGAGACGCTTCCTTAACAGTTTATCTCTGGCAACAATCCTGGTGGTCATCCCTGTTATGCTGACCGCCCAGCATTTTGTTCCCACGGCTCCGGCCAATAAGAATGTCATTTATGAGGAATTCACGGGTGTAAAATGTCCCAACTGTCCAGCGGGACATACCGTGATGGCCCAGATTCTTGCCGGCTATCCCGACCGGGCTTTCTGCGTGGCCTACCACCCGTTCAATTCGAGCTATACACTGCCGTATACGGGTGATCCTGATTTCCGGCGCCATTACGCCGATTCATTGTACATGACTCCCTGGTGCGGAACTTCCAGGTATATGCCGAGCGCATTTGTGCACCGCAGGCTCTGGTCGCCGCCCGAGCGACTGACCGAACGGACCAATTGGGCTGCCTATGGCAACACGATCATGGCGGAACCTTCCCCGCTCAATGTGGGCATGGCCACAGCCTACGACACCGTTTCGAAAATCTTGTCAATGGTAGTAGATGTCTATTATACCGCCGGTGTAACGGGGAGTCAGAACCTCATGGTAACCCTTGCTGAAAATGATCTTCAGTCGCAGCAATCGGGCGCCACGGGCATCTACACACACAAGCATACCTTCCGGGAGGCTTTCGTGGGACAATGGGGGGATCCGTTATCGCAGGACGCCCAGGCGGGGACCTATTACCGCAGGCAGTTTACGTTTGACAATGCTACGGAATCCTATAACATGCATAACTGTGAACTCCTGGCCTTTGTGGTCGACAACACCTCCGATGAGGTAGTCAGCGGAATTGGTTGTCAGGTGGGGGATACTACATTCTTCGCTCCGGATATCACGGTATCGGCCGATACCCTTTTTTATAATGATACCCAGCAGTGCATTTACGGCCAGGTGCTTACACTGAGGAACAAGACGACGGTCCCGCTCAATCTGTTAGATGTCCAGCAAGCTTCCGCCATACCGCAACCAATCATGTGGATCGTTGATCCGTGGCCTTTCACTACCTTTCCCTATACGCTGGATCCGGGTGATTCCGTGAACCTCAGCATCAAAGTACTTCTGCCGCTTACCGCAAACCTGGCCGGTTATGAACTCGATTCCATGAAAATTGTGTCGCAATCCGGCACACGCTACGTGATCATTGCCGTTGACCAGGATCTGTTGAGTTCGACGCGTGAACCGCTGGAGAATAACGTACACCCTGTGTTGTACGGCAACCAGCCAAATCCCTGCACCTCCTCAACCACCTTCCGGTTCTATTTGCCGGGGAAATCCAACATCCTTCTGGAGATGCTGGATATGAACGGGCAAACAATTTCCACCTTATGCTCCGGAGAGAGGGAAGCAGGGGTACACCGCATCGGGTGGAACGGCACCGACAGCCGCGGAAACCCGGTTCCCCCGGGGATTTATCTGTGCCGGCTGGTTACAGAAGGCACCATACTGACCAGCCGCTGCACGGTGCTTCGGTAGATATATCCCCCTGATATGTAACGTTTTTTCACCGATTCCGTTTGACATAAAAGAGGTAAACCGAAGTGGATGCAAACAACCAGCCGCACGATCCTGTTTTTTCTGATGTATCTGCTCTCCCTGCAGGCTCGTGCGCAGGTGAGGGGTGAGGATCCAAACCTGGACCAGATCCCCTGGTACCTCGCCGGCAGTCCAAACGGGATGACTGATGTTCCGCTGTCGTCGGTTGTCACCATTGACAACTGGGATAATTTTAACCTGGGGGTGGATTTCGCTGAGAACAACATGGCCGTTCATCCATCACAGCCAAAGTGGTTCTTCACTGCCTATAACACCAATGGAACCCATCATACGGAGAACGGCATTGACTGGGCCGTCAACAACCCCACTTTCGGGGCAACCATGATGGGCGACCCGGTTGTAGCTTACGACAGTCTGGGAAATCTGTTTTATGAGAACATGTACGGTTCTTCCGGAAACGTCAGCGGTTGCAAAGTGATTTCATCCACGACCAACGGGGCGACCTGGGGTACATCGGTCACCTCCATTGCCGGGAACGATAAAAACTGGATTGCCTGCGATCAGACTGCAGGTCCCTATGCCAACTATGTGTACACCACCATGACCAACATTACCGTAGGCAATTTTGCACGCAGCACCAACCATGGCGTTTCCTTCACCTCGACCTTTGCCCCGTCCACACAGTCGTTGCCCGGGATGATGGTGTGTGTCGGGCCGCAGAGCAACATCCAGGGCGGGGCTGTGTATGTGGTGACCAACAGCGGAAGTTCGTTTGCTTCGGTTTATACCTTCTATCGCTCCACCAACGGGGGAACCTCCTTCACCCAGCAATCTTCGGTGCAATGGTCCAACTATGTCGGGACGAACGTCAGCTCGCGGAATTCGGTCCAGAACATGCGGACACGGCCTTATCCGATGATCGCAGCCGATAACAGCTATGGTCCCTACCGGGGAAGGCTGTATTGCGTGTACGCTTCGAACACTCCCTCCGGTAGCGGGAACAAGCCCGATGTTTTTTGCCGGTACTCGTCCAATGGAGGAGTGAGCTGGAGTTCAGCGGTTGTCGTGAACGACGACCCGGGCACAACGGCCAACCACCAGTGGCATCCCTCGGTGTGGTGCGACAAGGAAACCGGCCGGCTCTACGTCATGTGGATGGATACGCGGGATACGCCTACCAGCGACAGTGCTTTCATTTACGCGGCCTATTCCACGACCGGGGGGGCTTCCTTCTCAGCCAACCAACGGATATCCAACGCCAAGATGAAGATCGACTGTCCTACCTGCGGGGGAGGGGGGACTCCAAGGTACCAGGGCGACTACAACGGTGTGGTATCCAATAAAAAAACCTCTATGATCGGATGGACCGATTTCCGGTCGGGCACATTCCAGAGTATGACGGCCTACTTCCCCGATTTTGCAATGTCCATCGATCACACTTCGCATACACTATACACTGCAACCGACAGTGCGACCTTCCAGGTATCCGTTCCGGCTGTCAAACTATATGCGGATACCGTAG
>DAONFN010000119.1:0-8263 GCA_035403625.1 Bacteroidales bacterium | reverse complement strand
TCATACTGGTAAATGTTGACATGGTTGATGTCGTATTGCCCGGCCAGGTATATCAGCTTGGAATCGAGAGAGAATTCCACGCCATTGCAGTTGAGATGATGACCCTGGTATTGCGGGTGAATGAGAAACCGCGGTGTAACCTGCCCGGTAGCTGCGTCGAAATAGCACACTTCCAGCGTATCCATATACATGCTGTAGGAGTAGGAACAAACCAGGTGATGGCCGTCGGGGGATATCCGGATGTGCATGGGGTTGGGCTCAAAGGTAGCCACCGAACGGATGAGGCTCTGCGAGATCACCGGCACCACGTTCACCCCCGAGGCGGTGACCTTGTACGCGGCGAAGAAATTGCTGTCGGATTTCATCGGATGCATCACCACCCAGGCATCTTTGTTGTTGGCATGCCTGATACCCTGGAGAGAGCCAACGGCCGAATATCCCGCCACCAGGGGGATCTTCTTCATTCCCGGCAGGATCCCTCCCAACCCGCCATCGAGCCGCATATCAAGCACCGAGTATTCCGCCACCCTGCGCAAGGCAGGCGAGGAAGAATAATATGCGGTGGTGAAGAAATAATAGAGGCTGTCGTCGGCCGGGGTTTGGATCACAATCGCGTTGTTGATCATGGAACTGCTGGGTGCCCCCAGGCCCGTGCCGTTCAACATCTGTGCGTTATTCCGGTTATAGATCGTGGCGCCGTCGCTGTAAAACAGCAGCATACCGGTTGAATCCGATACAGAGATCGTTCCGCCGTTGGTCGACAGGGCGGTGTTGGGCAGGTTGGCCGGAACCCCCGAATGAAAGGACACGTGCCGGTTATATCCAAAACACCAGTGGTCGAATTCCCCCTGCGACAGGAGGTTCATAGGAAGCCAGGCAACAAGGGTCAACAGGAGGCTGTTCCGGAAGACCGTTTGACCGGTTCTCCCCGGTAAACCGCGAAGCGCCATCTCCGTAAGGGAATTTTATTCTTTACAAAGATATTTCAATTCTCCGGAAATCCTTTCCCTTCCCTAACATTTAATCGGCAGTCACCGTTCATTCTTCAACCGGACCGGGTATTTCGGTCGGGATCCGGAGGGTCACACGGGCGCCACCGTTCTCCCGGTTTTCGGCCATGACGCTCCCTTTCTGGGCTTCCACGAATCCCTTGACAATGGAGAGCCCCAGTCCGGTGCCACCCGCATGAGCATCACTCCCGCGGAAAAACTTGTGGAATACGGCCTCCAGGTCACGGCCCGAAAATCCTTTACCCCGGTCCATTACCTGGATCACCAGCGACCCGCTGTCGTAGAACATCTTCAGCCGGATCCGGCTCCCGGGCGGGGCATATTGCGTGGCGTTGAGCAACAGGTTGTACATCGCCTGCTCGGTGAGACCGAAGTCGATGCGCACCAGCGGCATGTCGGCCGGGATGATAACGGAAAGCCGGAACGGACCCAGTTCCTGGCTCAGCCGTTCTTCCACACGGTTGGCCAGATCGCGCACCTCACACCAGTCGGGACTAGGGGAGATCATTCCCGATTCGAGACGCGACATGTTGAGGAGGTTCTCGATCAGCCGGTTCAGCCTCACCGCGGCCAGGTGGATCTCCCGCAGCAGGTTGTCTTTCGTTTCCGGCGGGAAATCCTGCGACAGAAGCGTTTCAGAAGCCCCCATGACGGTGGTGACGGGGATCCTCAGTTCATGTGAGATGGAATTGAAAAGGGTTTTGTAAAGCTTGTCCGACTCGCTCAGGATGAAAGCCCTTTTCGCTGCCTCCCGCAGCATCTCGCGTTCGTACTTCCCTGAGATCTGCGCCAGTCCCGCCTCCCAGAACTGCTCCTCGCCCTGTGTAAAGGATCGTTCCTGCACAACCGCGATCACTCCCATATTCCCGCTGTTCCCGGCAAGGGGGTAAAAGGTGTAATGGCCCGAAGGGAGCGTATCGGTGTTGCGCCCGGCCCGCACTGAGTGTTTGTAAACCCAGTTGGCGATACTCCGGTCATTTTCGGAGAAATGCAGGCTGTCCGCATTTTTCGCGCACTCCTCCAGGCGTCCATTCTCCGCTTTCAGCAGGATCGCGCACTTCAGGTGAAAATGCCGGTCGATGTGTCGGACGGCAATCCGGTTGACCTCTTCCATCCCGTTCGCCTGCATCAGGTCTCGGGTAAGCTGGTAGAGGGCGTGGGTACGCTCTTCGCGGGTCCGGATCTTCTTCTCCTGGCGCCGCACCCGCGAGGTGAGGATCCCGTTCAACAGGGCGATTATAAAGAACATGACCAGCATCAGCAGGTCGACCGGCTGCTCGATGTGCAGGGTGAACTGGGGGGGAATGAAGAAGTAATCCCAGATCAGAGAACTCTCTACGGCAGCCAGGAGGATCGGGCCGGTGCCGAAGAAAAGGGCGAGAATGGAAACGAGAAACAGCAGTCCGAACGAAACTACCTGGTAACCGATGTAATCCCTGAACAGGTAGAAGGCGATGGAGCTCAGCACGACAAAGAGCGAAGCGAGTGCGTACTGCCTGAGGTTGGAGGTGAACGGGGGCAGGGAGACTTTCTTCCGGTAATAATCTCTGGCCTGCCGGTCGGCCCCGAGGATGTACACATCGATATTTCCGCTGAATCTCACCAGCCGGTTAACGAAGTTCCCCAGGCGGAACATCGATCCGATGTTGCGGATCCTGGGCTTGCCGACAATGATATGGGTGATGTTCTCCTTTTGCGCGAAATCGACGATGGCCCGCACGACATCTCGGTTCGTCACGATCCGTGAACGGATGCCGAGTTGTTTGGCGAGCGCGAAATTCCGGTCAAGCTGCTCACGCTCCTTTCCGTTCAGCGTGTCAAGGGTCTCTACGTAGATCGCCTGGATCGTAGCTCCCATGGAATCGGAGAGGTTTTTCGCCCAGCGCAGCAGCCGCATCGATTGCGGCCGGTAATCGACGGCTACCAGCAGCGACAGTCCCGACTTCCAGGGCCCTTTGATGCGATTCCGCTGCATATAGTCGTGCAACTGCCTGTCGACACGCTCGGCCACCATTCGCAGCGCCATCTCCCGCAGGGCCACCAGGTTGCCCTTTCGAAAAAAGTTCCCCACGGCCTCTCTCGACTGGTCAGCGGTGTACACTTTGCCCTCGTTCATCCGCTGGAGCAGCTCGCCGGGCGGAAGGTCGACCAGTTCCACTTCGTCGGCATTCTCGAAGATCTCGTCGGGGAGTGTTTCCCGCACCAGCACCCCCGTGATCTGGGCGACGGTCTCTGAACGGCTTTCCAGGTGCTGGACGTTCAGCGTGGTATAAACGTGGATCCCGTTGCCGAGCAATTCCAGCACGTCCTGGTAGCGCTTTGCATGCCGGCTGCCCGGGGCGTTGGTGTGCGCCAGTTCGTCCACCAGCACCGTGTCCGGGTGCCGGGCCAGCACCGCATCGAGGTCCATCTCTTCCAGCATGGCGCCCCGGTATCCGATTGTTTTCCGGGGGATCGTCTCCATCCCTTCGGCCAGTTCGGCGGTCTCCTTCCGGCTGTGCGTCTCCACATAACCGATCACCAGGTCCGCGCCTTTGGCACGTTCTTCCCGTGCCACTTTCAGCATGGTGTAGGTCTTCCCTACCCCGGCGCACATGCCGAAAAAGATATGCAGCTTGCCCCGGCTGCTTTCCTGTTCATCCTGCAGCAGTGTCGCCAGCAGTTCATCCGGGTCGGGACGGATATTTTCCTGGTCTTTCATCGTATTTCATCCAGTTTGAGATTCAGCATCAGCACATTGATCCTTTCGTTGCCGAGAAAAAGCCATTGCGGGGGTTCCGTAAGCCGGTCGATGAGTTCGTTCAGCTGCGCCTTTTGCCGGTCGCTGAAGTGCCGGGTTTGCGCGATCCGTTCTACCTGCAGGCGGGCTGCTTCGGGTGAAATATGAGGATCCAGCCCGCTTCCGGAGGCGAACAGCATCTCCGCAGGCACGGACAGCGTGGAATCCAAATGGTTCTGCTCCCGGAAGGCCATCCGGCGCTTAGAACAGAGCTCTGCAAGCATGCGGCTGCCAGTCCCCAGATTCGAGCCGCCGGAGGGCATGGGATTGTACCCGGTGGCCGACGGGCGGGAGAGAAACCAGCGGCCGGAGGTGTCGGACATCTGGCCGATCAGCAGGCTGCCGGCAGGGATCCTGTTTTTGTACACCAGGCTCCCACCGGCTTCCCCCGGGAAGAGGTACAGGGCGATCCCGGTGATGAGGAGGGGATAGATGACCCCTGTCAGCAACGTGAAGAACAGGAGGATCCGGAATGATTGGAGGAGGGTTTTCATAGCGTTAAAAGAGGGTGATCAGGATATCGATGAGCTTGATGCCTGCAAAGGGCGCCAGGATGCCTCCCAGGCCGAAGATGAGCAGGTTGCGGGTGAGGGCGGTGGTAGCCGAAACAGGACGGTAATTAACTCCTTTCAGCGCCAGCGGGACCAGCAGGATGATGATGAGAGCGTTGAAGATGACGGCACTCAGGATGGCCGACTGAGGGGAGGCGAGGTGCATGATGTTCAGCGCTGACAACACCCCTGCGCCGCCGGTGGCCGGGTAGAGCCCCGTTGCGATGGCAGGAAGGATCGCAAAATATTTGGCCACGTCGTTGGCGATGGAGAAGGTGGTGAGGGCACCCCGGGTCATCAGCAACTGCTTGCCTACCTCCACCACCTCGATGAGCTTCGTAGGGTTGCTGTCGAGATCGACCATGTTTCCGGCTTCGCGGGCCGCCTGCGTGCCCGAATTCATCGCGATGCCGATATCGGCCTGGGCCAGTGCGGGTGCATCGTTGGTGCCGTCGCCGATCATCCCCACGAGATGCCCGGCAGCCTGTTCGTCGCGGATCCGCCTCAGCTTGTCCTCGGGCCTGGCTTCCGCCATGAAATCATCGACCCCCGCTTCGGCTGCGATGGCCGCCGCCGTCAGCGAGTTGTCGCCCGTGATCATCACTGTCCGGATCCCCATCTTCCGTAATTCGGCAAACCGCTGGCGGATCCCTCCTTTCACAATGTCTTTTAAAAAGATCACCCCGAGCACCTTCCCGTTCACCGCCACCACCAGCGGGGTTCCGCCCTGCTGCGAAATGCCGGCGACGGCCTCCTGGATCTTCTGCGGGTAAAACCCGTTATGGCTGTGCACGAAAGCGCGGATGGCATCGGCGGAGCCTTTCCGGATGTGACGTACTGTTTCACCTTCATGGATATCGATCCCGCTCATCCGGGTTTGTGCCGTGAACGGAACGAAGGTGGCATTCATCGGGTGAACTTCGCGTCCACGCAGGTTGAACTTCTCCTTGGCCAGGATCACGATCGACCGGCCTTCCGGCGTTTCGTCGGAAAGGGAAGAAAGCTGGGCGGCATCGGCCAGTTCGGCGTCGCTTACCCCCTCAGCAGGGATGAAATCGGTCGCCATCCGGTTTCCCAGGGTGATCGTGCCGGTCTTGTCGAGCAGCAGCACATCCACATCTCCCGCCGCCTCGATGGCCCGGCCGCTGGTTGCGATGACATTCCGTTGCAGGAGCCGGTCCATCCCGCTGATCCCGATGGCGCTGAGCAGCCCCCCGATGGTGGTCGGGATCAGACATACCAGCAGGGCCACCAGTACGGTCAGGGTCAGGTTGTTTGATGCTGGTTGTCCGGTTACAGCCAGGTTATAGCCAAAATAGGCCGGCAGGGTCGCCACCGCCAGCAGGAAGACAATGGTCAGCCCCGAGAGCAGGATCGACAGAGCGATCTCGTTGGGGGTTTTCTGCCGCCGGGCGCTCTCCACCAGGGCGATCATACGGTCGATGAAGGTGTCGCCCGGCTCCGACGTGATCCGGATCACCAAATGGTCGCTGATCACCCGCGTTCCCCCGGTCACGGCCGACCGGTCGCCCCCGCTCTCGCGGATCACAGGGGCCGACTCACCCGTGATCGCCGACTCATCAACGCTGGCAATGCCCTCGATCACCTCCCCGTCGGAAGGGATCACATCCCCGGCTTCACAAATGACAACGTCGCCCATCCTTAACTCGGTGGCATGGACCTGTACCTCCCGGTTGCCGGTACGTTTCCGGGCCACCGTCTGGATCCGGTTCTTTCTCAGGCTGTCGGCCTGGGCTTTGCCACGGCTCTCGGCCAGGGCTTCGGAGAAGTTGGCAAACAGCACGGTAAACCACAGCCACAAGGCAATCTGGAAGTTGAAAGCGGAAAAATGGCCGTTCACCAATCCGGGAATGACCATCAGGGTGGTGATCAGTCCGCCGATGGCTACGATGAAAATGACGGGGTTCCGGACCAGTTGCGCCGGGTTCAGTTTCAGGAAGCTCTCTTTCAGCGCCCGGCCAAGAATGTGCCGGTTGAACAGGTGGATCTCGCGTTTTGTGCTCATGGTATCATCCGTTAAAAAGTGATCCCGCGGGCCTGCAGGAGGTGATCGATGATGGGTCCCATCGAAAGGGCCGGGAAAAAGGTCAGTCCGCCGAAAATCAGGATAATCCCGACCAGCAGGAGGATGAAAAGCCAGTTGTCGGTGCGGAAGGTGCCCGATGAAACCGGGGTGGCTTGTTTCGGACCCAGGCTTCCGGCGATGGCCAGCACGGGAAGGATGACGCCGAAACGCCCGGCGAGCATGGCAATCCCGAGGGTGACGTTGTAAAAGACCGTATTGGCGTTCAACCCGGCAAAGGCGCTGCCATTATTCCCCGCCGCGGAGCTGAAGGCATAGAGGATCTCCGACAACCCATGCGGACCGCCGTTGTTCAGACCTGCCAGGCCGGGTGACGTCACCGCCGCCCACGCCGAGAAGAGCAGGATCATGACACTGGGTGCCAGCACTCCCAGCAGCGCCATCTGCACTTCGAAGGATTCGATCTTTTTCCCCAGATATTCCGGTGTGCGGCCGACCATCAATCCCGCAATAAATACGGTCAGGATGATGAAGATCACCATCCCGTACAGCCCTGCTCCCACCCCGCCGAATACGACCTCGCCCAGCATGATGTTCAGCATGGCCACCATTCCCGCCAACGGGGAGAGGCTGTCGTGCATGGCATTGACCGAGCCGTTGGAGGCGGCCGTGGTGGAAACGGCCCACAGGATGCTGTTGGCCACCCCGAAACGGGTCTCTTTTCCCTCCATCAGCGCACTTCCCCTGAAAACAGGCCCTCCTCCCGAATATTCCGCATACAGGGACAGGACCAGCCCGGAAAGCAGCAGGATCATCATGGCGGTATAGAGGGTCCATCCATGGCGGACCGATCCGGTCATTTTTCCGTAAGTGTAGGTCAGTCCAGCGGGGATCAGCAGGATAGCCAGCATCTCCAGGAAATTGGTGAGGGGTGTAGGGTTTTCGAACGGATGGGCGCTGTTGGCATTGAAATAGCCTCCGCCGTTGGTGCCGAGCTGTTTGATGGCGACCTGCGAGGCGACGGGTCCCATCGGGATCACCTGGGTTTGCCCTGCCAGGGTATGCACGGTGGCCGGTCCCCGGAAATTCTGGATCACCCCCTGCCCGCACAGCACAACCGCGAAAAGTATCGACAGCGGCAGAAGGATGTAAACCGTGGTGCGGGTCAGATCAGTCCAGAAGTTGCCCAGGTACTTCGTCGTTTTCCGGGTCATTCCCCGAACCAGGGCCAGCAGCACGGCCATTCCGGTGGCGGCGCTGAGAAAGTTCTGCACGGTCAGGCCGGCCATCTGCACCAGGTAGCTCATCGTGGTTTCCCCCGCGTAGCCCTGCCAGTTCGTGTTGGTCATGAAGCTCACAGCGGTGTTGAAGGCCGAATGCCAGCTTACCGCGGGCAGATGGCCGGGATTAAGCGGCAATTCGGGTTGAAGGAGCTGGAGGAGAAACAGGACAAGGAATCCGGCCCCGTTGAAGATCAGCAGTTTGAAGGCATAGGAGCGCCAGGTGTCCTCCTCACGGGGATCGAAGCCTCCGGCCCGGCAGGCCAGTTTCTCAAGCCACCCGAGCACGGGCAGCAGGAAGTGTTTTTCGCCCGACCAGACCCTGTACATAAAGCCGCCGATGAGGGGCGTCAGGGCGGTCAGCAGGACGAAAAAAAGGATCACCTGGATCAATTCGAGCGTCGTCATCGGTCAGAATTTTTCCGGTTTGGCAAGCGAATAGACCAGGTAACCCAGGAGCAGGACCGAGACGATGGCCCCGATCACATATCCGGCAGTAAGAGAGAGATCATGCATGGCTGAACAATTTTGTCATCGCGTGACGATGTTTTCACGCTGCAAAATTGCTTCAGACGGAATAAGGGAATTATCCTGATTCA
>DAONFN010000118.1:0-8287 GCA_035403625.1 Bacteroidales bacterium | reverse complement strand
TAAAAGTTCCGTTAGGGAATGCGTCGTTCTTTCGACCATCGCCATGAGCCGGGGAGTCATCAGCGAAAGTGAATATGATGAATCGAAAAACCGGTTGATGGAGATGACCAAAATGATTGGCGCACTGATCGGTTCGCTTCAACGAAGTGTTAAGCCGGGTGAACTGGATGATGAAGATAACCTGGATTGATCCTACCCCAACTCTTTTTACTACAATTAACTGCTTCCTAACAACTTAATAGAAAATTTAATTTAACTTATGGCTATCCTTAAACCTTTCAAAGGATTGCGTCCCCCTGTCGCAATCGCCCGGGATCTTGCATCCCGTCCGTACGATGTGCTGAACTCCGATGAAGCCAGGATCGAAGCGCAGGGTAATCCGTACTCGCTCCTGCATATTATCAAGCCTGAGATTGACCTGCCGCCTGACCTTGACATCCATTCACAACCCGTTTATGACAAGGCCCGCGAGAACTTCGACCTCTTTATTCAAAAGGGCTGGCTGGTCCAGGATCCGGAAGAGCTCCTTTATATTTATGCCCAGACCATGAACGGCCGTACACAATACGGTATCGTAGGCTGCGCGGGAGTAGAGGATTACATGAACGGCATCATCCGGAAACACGAACTGACGCGCAAGGACAAGGAAGAGGACCGGATGAAGCATGTGCGGATCACCAACGCGAACATGGAACCGGTGTTTTTCTCTTATCCCGCCGTGCCGGAGATCGATACCATCGTTGCCGGGATCGTTGCCACCGTGCCTCCCGAATATGATTTTGTTTCGGTCGACGGCGTCGGCCACCATTTCTGGGTGATCCGCGATCGTGCCGCCATTGACCGAATCGTTGCGCTCTTCAAAGACATCCCCTTTACCTACGTCGCCGATGGCCATCACCGTACAGCCGCTGCTGCGCTGGTTGGGAACGAGAAACGGCTGAACAATCCGGATCATACCGGAAAAGAGGAGTACAATTATTTCCTGGCGGTTCATTTCCCCGACGACCAGCTTACCATCATCGACTACAACCGGGTGGTGAAGGATCTCAACGGGCTGACCAGTGACGAATTCCTGCACAGGCTTGAACCGGTGTTTATCGTGGAAAAGAAGGGCCCGGAAATTTACAAACCGGCCTCGCTGCATAATTTCAGCCTCTATCTCGACGGGACGTGGTATTCACTGACTGCCCGGGAAGGGACCTTCAACGATGCCGACCCCATCGGGGTGCTCGATGTGACCATTCTTTCCCGGCTGGTTCTCGACGAGATCCTGGATATCAAGGACCTGCGCACCTCCAACCGGATCGACTTTATCGGAGGCATCCGCGGACTCGGGGAGTTGAAAAAGCGGGTGGATTCGGGCGAAATGAGGGCCGCTTTTGCTCTCTATCCCGTTTCGATGAAGCAGTTGATCGACATCGCCGATTCCGGGAACATCATGCCGCCCAAAACCACCTGGTTTGAGCCCAAACTGCGCTCGGGACTGGTGGTACACCCGCTGACGTGACCGCCGGTCAATCGTTCATGTATTCTCCGAATACCGTCTGCAGATAGGCTTTACCCTCCAGTCTTACATGGTCGGGAAGCTTCGGGTCGGTCCACCAATAGTAGAAATCAGGGCCTTTGTCCCAGGTGAAATAGGTCGCCGGACGAATCCAGCCCATTCCATCTTCGGTCGTGTAATAGGCAAACTCCTCTGTTGACGGGTTAAGCAGGTCCTTGCTGTATCTGAACCCGCCGGAGGAAAGGCCCAACTGACCCAGTAAGGTCGCAGCCAGGTCGTGCTGGTTGCCCAGTTTGTGGCATCGGGTACCGCGAAACTCCTTGTTAATCACTTCCCCGTAAAACAACATCGGGATACGGTGGTACTCACGCGAAGCCGGGTGCCAGTTCCGGTAAGAATTGTGGCTGTGGTCGGCTACGAATACGAAGAGAGTATTGGGGTACCAGGGCTCCTTCTTTGCCATCCGGATAAATTCACCCAGGCAATGGTCCGTGTAATAGGCAGCATTGATATATTCGCGTTCATTGTCACCCCAGGTAAGGGGCTTTGCAAAAGGCTGATCCCAGGGCGAATGAGTGCTCAGGGTAAAAAGTGAAGCCAGGAAAGGCTGTTTCAGCGAACCGGCATCCTTGACCAGGTAAGGAAGCGTGAAGCCATCATGGACACCCAGTTTGCCGCGGGGATACGAACCGGGAAAATCGGCACCTTCGGTGATGCGGTCAAATCCGTTGAAGATGATGTAACTCTTTATATTACCATAGATTAACTGACCTCCGAAATAAAAAGCGCTGCTATAGTGTTGCTGCTTCAGCACTTTGACCAGGCTGGGAAGTTTGACGAATTTATCGGGTTGAACGGTGATCGAACTCACCGGGTGGGCGGGAAACCCGCCGAAGATCGATGCCATTCCCTGCTCCGACCTTGACCCGGAGGCGTAAATACTGTCGAAGAGGATCCCTCCGGAAACCAGTTTCCCGAACTCCGGCGTAATTCCCGGCTCGCCGCCCAGCGACTCGATGAGATCGGCCGACCAACTCTCCAGGATGATCAGCACCACGTTGGGCCGGTTGGTCGTCAGGACGGATGGAGTGGCTGCTGTCACCGGCCGGTAAAGCTGGCTCATGATCCCTTCGGCCTTTTCCCGCGACATGAATACATAGGGATTATATCCGAAGTTTGAAAGGTTTTCGAATATGCTGATATAGAGATTGAACGCGTTGTTTACAGCGGCTATGTTCAGGAGGTTGTGATTGGAATAATAGCACTCGCTCTGGTTGATGGGGATCTGCTGCACGCCCCCCCGCATGGTGATGAACAGCAGGCCGGGCGTGATCAGGACAAACCCGGCTGTGAACCATGGCTTTCGTTTCACTTCCGCGGTTTCCAGGTAAAACAACCGGTTAAAGGCCAGGATGCCCGCCGCACTGACCAACAGGAAAAGGAACAGCAGCAGGTAAAAGGTGCCGGTCTCCGCCGAATTGAATATCTCGCCGGGGTGATTGAAATACTTCAAAACCTTGTAGGTCAGCTTGGTTTTCCACTCTGCGTAGATCCCCATCTCTCCAGCCATAGTCAGGCTGTACGCCACAATAATTACAGAAGAATACACCCGACTCACGGTATCGATCCACTTCCGGCTCCAGACCGACTGGATCACCAGGAACAGGAACGGGAAGATATTGATATAGGTAGCCGTGGCCAGGTCGAGTTTCAGGGAATGAAAAAAAATCCCGGCCACCTCCGAAAGCCTGATATGTTCCGCCGAAAGGATCGCATGGTGCCAGACAATGAAGATCAGACGGGTAAGGTTGAAGAACAGCAACCAGAAGATGAATTGGCGTATGAAAGAGATCAGGATGCGTCGCATGCAGATAAAAATGCAAAGGTACTGTGTTGAGTCGTTCGGTCAATCACGTAATTTTGTCCTGATCAACCCGCTTTCTCCATGAGCATCCGTACCAACATTCTTTCGTTGCGTGCTGCAATTCCCTCCCATGTAGGGATTGTCGCCGTTTCGAAAACGCAACCGGCTGAGGCTCTGCAGGAAGCCTACGAAGCAGGCCAGCGCATTTTCGGTGAGAACAAGGTCCAGGAACTGGTGGCCAAACGGCCGTTGCTCCCGGCCGACATCGAATGGCACTTTATCGGCCATTTGCAATCCAACAAAGTGAAATTCATTGTTCCGTTTATATCCCTGATCCACAGCATCGACAGCCTGAAACTACTGGGTGAAGTGGATCGCGAAGCCGCCCGTTGCGGCCGGGTCATCGACTGCCTCCTGCAGTTCCACATCGCCACCGAAGAGACAAAATTCGGGCTTGATCTGCCGGAAGCCAGATCTTTACTGGCAGCCGCCGAATTCAGGCAGATGAAGCATATCAGGATTACCGGTGTAATGGGAATCAACAGCTTCACCGAAGATATCGGCCTGATCCGCCGGGAGTGCCAACAACTGCGGGGGTATTTTACCGAACTGAAGCAGGAATTTTTCGCCGGCGAACCCTCCTTCCGAACCCTGTCCATGGGAATGTCGGGCGACTACCCGATCGCTGTGGAAGAGGGAAGCACGCTGGTCAGGCTCGGAACGGTCATTTTCGGGGAACGGCAGTATCTTCGCCAGCGGTGACCCCGGCCGGGCTTCTCCGGGCGGCCACAAACCGGTCTTTACAGTTAAGATCCTGCAATACAGATACTTTCTCCAACCCTTCCGAGCCGGCAATTTCCGCCACTTCCTTGCCGAACCGCTCATGGATTTCCATCCAAAGCCACCCTCCCGGGATGAGTTGCCTGGCGGCAAGTCCGGTGATCGCCTTATAAAATATGGTAGGATCATGATCCGGAACAAAAAGAGCTGCAGCCGGCTCAAACGCAGTGACGTGTATCTGCATGTTCTTCTTTTCCATCTCAGGAATATAGGGCGGATTACTGACCACCAGGTGAAACGGTCCCCCCTTCACAAATTCTGTTAACAGGATGTCCCGCTGCAGGAAATCGACCGTGCATTGGTTGACTGCCGCATTTTCAGCCGCCAGAACGAGAGCACCGGGTTCAACATCGATTGCGGTAACATGAGCTTGTGGAAAGCTTTTGGCCAGGGAGATCGCCAGGCATCCGGATCCGGTGCCGATGTCGAGGACCGACAGGGGCTCATTCCTGAGCATGCGGAGTTCGTTACGGATCATCACGCACATCTCTTCGGTTTCGGGCCGGGGAATGAGAACGCGGGAATCGACTTTCAGGATAAGCCCGTCAAAATGAACCTTTCCGAGCAGGTATTGAACCGGTATCCCGGTCCGAAGGTCACGGAGCGCCCGGGCAAACCGATCGCCTGTCTCCCCATCCAGCGGGACCGCCAGCGACAGATGAAGCTGCAGCCTCGACCAACCCAGCCATTCTTCGAACAGGAGACCGACAAAACGGTCTATCTCCCTGGCCGGATAAAGATTACGCAGGCCTTCGCGAAAATCGCTGAAAATTTTTTTAGCCGTGGTGCCTGGTAATTCCATGCAGCGAAGGTAAATAAAAGTAATTTCGCCGGGATGGAACGGGAAGACGATGCCTATCTTTCGGTCGCGGCGGAGTCGCGGGGAGTCTTCCGTGACCGGGCCAGCAAGTTCATAGCCGTGGCCTTGCCGGTCACGACTGAAGAGGAGGTAAAACAAAGGCTGAATGAACTTCGGAAGACCTATCATGATGCGAACCATCATTGTTTTGCCTATCGGCTCGGACCCGGGGGAAGCGCCTACCGCTTCAATGACGATGGGGAGCCGTCGGGGTCTGCCGGTAAGCCGATCTACGGTCAGCTCCTGTCGAAAGACATCTCAGATGTGCTGGTGGTGGTGATACGCTATTTTGGCGGCACGAAACTGGGTGTTCCCGGGCTCATCAACGCTTACCGGACGGCTGCGAAGGAGGCCCTCGGCCAGGCGGATGTGGTGACCCGGGTGGTGCAGACCGGGTACTGCGTAGCGTTCGGGTACCCGCTGATGAATGAAGTGATGAGGATACTGAAGGAGGAGAATGCAAGAATTACGGCACAGGAATCGGCCGACCAATGCCGGATCAGGTTCAGTGTGAGGAAAGGCCAGGCCGAAAAAGTGGAGAGCCGATTCGGGAAGCTGCACGGGGCGGAGTTGAACCGCGATGCAAATGCATGAGGTCAATTCCTATCAAGACCGAATAACAATTACACCTCCTCCCTGTTATGCTAAGTGATTGATTGATAGCAGGGAGATAATCTGAAATCGTTCTAAACAGGAATTCCGAACAGAACCATTACACAGCCAACTCACTGATGGATTATCCGATAGCATGCAGCACGCGGATTTGAGGGACATTCCGCCTGCGTGGGTTTTTAAGACATTTTTTTTTATTTATCAAGAGCAAAATATTTTTTTTATCCACTTTTTTTTCAAAAATTTGTTAATTAATTCATGTGGCCCTTCGAATGTGGATTTTGACTTGCGGCTAAATCCAAACACATTGATAAACATGTAGATACAAGAAAGCACCGTTTCACAACTCATGGTAATTTAATTAATGGAAAAGAGCGCTGTTGAAGTTTGGGGAAATTGCCTGAAAGTCATTAAAGATAACATCAACTACCAGAGTTTTAAAACATGGTTTCTTCCGATACAGGCCGTAAAGCTGTCGGATAATGTTTTAACCATACAGGTTCCAAGCCAGTTTTTCTACGAATGGCTGGAAGAGCATTATATCGGACTGCTGAAGAAGACGATACGGAAAGAACTGGGGAACGAGGGAAGGCTAGAATACAGTATCATTGTCGACAATACCGACACTGACCCCGGCCCCTATACGATCAATGTTCCCACCGGGGAGAAAAAAGCCACCGTCAATCAACCCGTATCCATGCCAATAGATCTTAACCGAGGCGCATCCAAGGAGATCCCGAATCCCTTCATCATTCCCGGGTTGAAGAAGATCAAGATCAACAGCCAGTTGATCGAAAGTTATTCCTTTGAAAATTTCATCGAGGGCGACTGTAACCGGCTTGCCCGTTCAGCGGGGTATGCCATCTCCGGCAATCCCGGAAAAACTGCTTTCAATCCCCTCCTGATTTATAGTGTCACCGGCCTTGGCAAAACCCATCTCTCCCATGCCATCGGCCTCCAGGTGAAGAACAACTTTCCCGAAAAGACGGTTCTGTACGTAACCACCGATCAGTTCACCAACCAGTTTATCGATTCCGTCAGGAACAACAACCAGAACGATTTCATCCATTTCTACCAGATGATCGATGTGCTGATCCTCGACGATATCCACAACCTTGCCGGGAAAGAAAAGACCCAGGATGTCTTCTTCCACATTTTCAATCATCTGCATCAGAAAAGCAACCAGATCATCCTCACTGCCGATAAACCGCCGGTTGAGATGAAGGGCATTGAACCCAGGCTGCTTTCCCGTTTCAAATGGGGCCTTTCGGCCGACCTGCAGGTTCCCGACCTGGAGACGCGTATGGCCATCCTGCACAAGAAACTTTACAACGACGGGATCGAGATTCCGGCCGAGGTGATCGAGTATATTGCCTATAATATTAATACGAACATCCGTGAACTGGAGGGAGCCCTGATCAGTTTGCTGGCCCAGTCGTCGCTGAACAAGAAAACCATTACCCTGGACCTGGCCAAGCAGATGATCGACAAGTTCGTTAAGAACACCTCAAGAGAAGTTTCCATCGATTATATCCAGAAGGTGGTGTGCGAATTCTTCAACATCCCCATCGACCTGATCTATTCCAAAACCCGCAAAAGGGAGATCGTTCAGGCACGCCAGCTCTCGATGTATTTCTCAAAAAAGCATACCAAATCATCGCTCGCAAGCATCGGCCTCCATTGCGGCAACAAAGACCACGCTACCGTTCTGCACGCCTGCCGTACAGTGAACAACCTGGTCGAGACCGACAAACAATTCCGCCAGTTCGTGGAAGAACTGGATAAACGGATTAAACTCTAACGAATCCCCTCAGCTTGATCCATATTCTGTTCGTCTGCACCGGGAACATATGCCGCTCCCCGCTCGCCGAAGGCATTTTGCGGGAAAAGCTTGAATCATATGACATCCCGGCAGTGGTCGACTCCTGCGGGTTTGAATCGTTCCACATCGGCGATCCGCCCGATCACCGCGCTCAGCAAGTGGCACGGAAATATGGTATCGATATTGCTTCTCATCGCGCACGGCTCTTCAAAGTAGCGGATTTCGAACGGTTTGACCGTATCTATGCCATGGACAGCTCCCATTACCACCGTTTGATGGGACTGGCAAATACGGATACAGCACGCGGGAAAGTTGATTATATACTGAATGTGTTATACCCGGGACAGAACCGTCCGGTCGAAGATCCCTGGTACCACGGCATGGAGGCTTTCGAGCAGGTCTTTAACCAACTCGACCGGGCCTGTGAAAGAATCTGTGAGGAACTTCTTCCCGGCCCCAAACGGAAATGAACACCCTTCCCCCCATCGATGCCGGTACGATCCAACAGGCGGCTTCCCTCCTGCTGGGCCGCGTAAACCGAACTCCGGTCTATTCATCGCAAACCCTGAACCGGGTCCTTGATTCCGAGGTCTTTTTCAAATGCGAGAACCTGCAGAAGGCGGGCGCATTTAAATCAAGGGGGGCGACCCATGCCATTCTCCGGCTTTCCAACTCACAACTGGCTAAGGGAGTTGCTACCCATTCATCGGGAAACCATGCCCAGGCCCTGGCGCGCGCCGCTGCACTGGCCGGCACTGCCGCTTATATCGTCATGCCTTCCAACTC
>DAONFN010000117.1:0-8370 GCA_035403625.1 Bacteroidales bacterium | reverse complement strand
AACTTACGGCTGTGAGGCTGGAAATGTACTGCTCGGGATCCGTAGCAACGGAACGGTATCAGGATGCTCGTTTCTCGAAGAGAGCCCGGTATCGGTATTCGACCTGCCGAAAGAATACGGCAACCTTTTTTCAGGGTACAGGCAATGGACCGAAAAGGCTCCCGAACCGTGCCGTTCCTGTCGCTACCTGCAGATCTGCAAGGGCGGATGCCATGCCGTGAGCCGTTACCTGTTCGGGGATGAAGGCAGACCCGATCCTGATTGCCCCTTCGTGATCGAATATGAACTCAGAAATGCTAAACCAAACCACTCACTCAGACATTGAAGCACTATGGAAGAAATCAAAAATACAAACACGGAAAACAACGGGATAGGCGGAATCCCGGTCAGGAAAAGACTTCGCTGGAACAACCGGGCGATCCACCGCGATCTTGCCTATTTTTACTTCGGGCTCATTCTCTCGTTTTCCCTTTCGGGGTTTGTGCTGAATCACCGAACCGACTGGCACCTGGACCAGTATACGGTGTCGTCGCGGCAGATCCGGATCGATCTCGGGCAATCGCCCGTGGGATCCGGACAACTAGCTGCCCGGGAATCTGCCCCGGGAGAACAGCCGGAAACGGCATCCGGTGGACGGAAGGGAAGGGGTCCGGGTCACAGACACGGTGGCCAGGGGTTGAACGGGACGCGCAATGAAGGAGGTGGTGTGATGATTCCCGAAAGCTTTGCCCGCGATTTTGCCCGTCAGTTCGGCATAACCGATTCGCTGCGCAGGCAGTTCATCCAGCGGGGGATAATCCGGCTCAACTTTGTCAACCATTCAGCCGAGATCAACATGCGCACCGGGTGGGGACAGATCACCGAATTCCGTAAAACACCGGTAATCAGCCAGATGGTGCAGTTGCACAGGAGCAACTCGCCCGCCTGGGTTTGTTTTTCCGACACCTTTGCTATCAGCATGATCATCATCGCCATCACCGGCGTGCTGCTCCCGAAAGGGAGAAACAGCTTTGCCCGCAGGGGATGGGTCTTTACGGCTGCCGGCCTGATCATCCCGCTGGCCATTCTTTTTATCATACTCTGAGCCATGATGAACCCGGCACACCTGCACCTGGCCGTATGCCACCTGCCTGTGGCTGGACTTGCTTTTTCGATCGGGGTGGCAATTTGCGGTCTGGTCCGAAAGAACCGCGATTTCATCCGCCTGGCCTTTGTGTGCTATATCTTATGCGGGATCTTTGTTTCGGCTGCCTTTGCTACCGGCGACGGGGCGGAAAAGGTGATGGAACTGTTTCCCGGGATTGGCGAGGATCAGATCGGACCGCACGAAAACATGGCAATGTTTTTCTTTATAGGACTGATGATGATTGCCGCTGCCGCCATTGTCGGGCTTATTGAAAGCCGGAACAACGAAACTCTGTTACGGAAATTCAACCTTGTGTTACTGGTATGTGCGATACTGGTGGCATATTCTGCTTTTCTTACGGCCCGCTCAGGCGGTTTGATACGGCACGAGGAGGTTAAAACGGCCCCGGTCACGAACGGTACTTCACCAGGTTGATCAGCAGCACGCTTCCCAGGATCACGGCAAGTCCACATACCTGTAAGAGACTCAGGTGCTCGCCAGCGAAAAATACGCCCAGGAGAACGGCGATCACAGGATTCACATAGGCGTAGGTACTCACCTGGGCCGGCGGCCGGATCCGCAGCAGCCACACATAGGCGCTGTAGGCGACCAGCGACCCGAAAACCACCAGGTAGGCGACCGAAAGCCATGCTCCGGCCGAAACATGCTGCCATCCAACCTTCTTCCATTCGCCGAGGAGGAGGCTCCAGGCCAGGAACGCGATCCCCGCCGTTAGCATCTGCCAGGCGGAGGTCAGATTGGCTGACCCTGGGCGCGATACCGCGAGATCAGCGAACCGCCGGCCCAGCAGGCCGTTCCGACAAGCAGGATACCCAGCCCGGCCAGTTCCATCGTGTTCCCGGAATGACTGAACACGCCGGTCACTTTCTCCGCAAACATCAGGTTGACGCCAAAGAAACCGAAAATCAGCCCGGCAATGACCGAACGGCTGCGCAGATTCTGCTTCCACATCGGGTAATCGAGCAGGACAAACCAGAACGGGGAGGAGGAGATCAGGATGGCGACCAGCGAACTGGGCAACCACTGCTCCGCCCAGATCACGGCCCCGGTGCCCATGAAAAGCAGCATCAACCCTGTGACCGCGGCGGTTTTAACTTGCTGCCAAGTGCCAAAACCTTCGCCCCGGGCCGCGCTCCACGCCAGCAGCAGGGTGCCGGCCGCCAGGAAGCGGAAAGCTCCCAGTATCATAGGGGGCAGTTCCCTGACTGCCACCTGGATGAAAAAGTAGGTGGAACCCCAAACGATGTACACGATGGCGAAAGCCAGGACAACAAGCCAGGGAGAAGCGGGTTTTGAAGAAGAATTCGGCATGGGATCGGTCGGTGGCGCAAAGGTACGTCATTCCTCGCCGGGATGCCCCGAACGAATCAATTTTCGCCCAGCCACCGGAATAGATTCAGGATAAACCGTGCGTTTTGGGGAGCGTCGGGAGAGTTGAATCCTACCGGCATCTGCCCGTTCACGATCTGGGCAGTGAACATGGCAGCCTCCCCGAAAACGGCTATTTTACCTTTTCCGACGGATGCGATGGCTCCCTGGTAATAACCCTCCAGCGATTGCCGGGGCGTATTATCGTGAAACTGCCACGCCGTGTCGGGTTCGAGGGACCAGTGGTCGGACCGGAATACCAGGATCGGGATGGCCCGGTCGGGAATCCGGAATGCCGAGCCGGTGAAGGTGGCCACACGGTCAATCCTGTCGGCCGGATCCGTTGTGGTCGTCACCGGTGAATGGCCCAGGGTGTTGTCGGCCGGCGAAAATACCGACGGGGGCCAGCTTCTTTCGCCTGTGAAGGCGAACCCGTTCAGGAAGGCGAATCCGAAGGCATTGCCAAGGTCCTGCGCCGCCCCGGCAAAGGGCATATGGTCGGCGATGAGCAGCAGCCTCCCGCCCTCTTCCACCCATTTTCGGATGGTCCTGATCTCGGTGGGAGTGAAGGCCGAAGGGGTGGGCAGCGCCCAACTGTTTTCGTTCGATGCATTCAGCGCGTTGGCGATCACCAGAATACGGCATTGATCCAACACCGTAGGGCCTGCGATTTCATGGGAAAGTGAGGCGACCCGGTATCCATCCCCTTCGAGCAGGTGTGCGAACGCTGTGAACCCGCCCTCCCGGGTGTGGAAGTTGTGATGGGCGCCATCGATCAGCACCCGGGGGCCTCTGCCGGAGGGATAGGATGGGTGCGGATTATCGAAGCGGAAGAGCGTATCCGGGACCTGCTGGGCGGAGAGGATCCCGCCCGGAATGAATAAAACCAGAGTCAGGAATTTGGAAATCAAAAGGATGAAATTTCTTATCATATCCGGGAAGGAAAATTATAATCCATGAGAATATTACCGGAGATAAAGGTAACCGGACGCTCCTTCCCGACCAAATCCGATCGGTGAAAAAAGGTTCAGGGACGGCAACTGCCGCCTTACCGGCGGCGATCGTCATCTACTTTTCAAAACAGGCTGTAAAACAGCAGGCACAGGAAAAAACGGTCAATCAATCATTCGTGTGGTTGACAGATTCCTTCTCGCTATATTTGTGTTCCGTTTTGGAGAGTATGCGCAGAACGGCCATCAATGATTAAGAAGATCGTGTGCGCGATACCCTGAAAAGACGATGAACCTGCTCACATGTCGGAACACACAGACCGCTACACCTTTTCCAGGGTCTCCGGACCGGAGGGTTATCGCATCGCCCGGGAACTCTTCCGCGAATATGCCTCCACCCTTGATTTCGACCTCTGTTTCCAGGATTTTGAAGGAGAACTGGCCGGGATCGAGGTCATGTACGCCCCTTCCGGCGGAGGGATCATCCTGATGAAGGAGGAGGTAACGGGAACCTTCCCCGGCTGCGCGGCGATCCGGCGCATCGATACCGGCACGGCCGAACTGAAACGGATGTACATCCGCGATACCTGCCGCGGCCGGGGTCTGGGCCGCCGCCTGCTTGACGAAGCAATTGACCTTGCCAGAGGACTGAACTACCGGGTCATTCGACTCGATACCATGCCCACCATGTCGGCTGCCATCGCCCTGTACAAAAGCGCCGGGTTCCGCGAGATCCCTCCTTACCGGTTCAATCCCGACCAGGGGGCCGTTTTCATGGAAAAACACCTCTGATCCCATGCCGGTCTGGAACCTGTGGCACGGATGCCGGAAGATCAGCGAAGGCTGCCGGAACTGTTATGTATATCGCATCGATGCCGGTTTCGATCGCGACGCATCACAGGTCAGGAAGACCGGCGATTTCCGGCTGCCGGTGAAACGAGACCGCCGGGGAGCCTACAAGGTGGCCTCCGGAGAGACGTTATACACCTGTTTTTCTTCCGATTTTTTTCTGGATGAAGCCGACGAATGGCGGGAGGATGCCTGGCAGATGATGCGGATGCGCCATGACCTGAATTTTTTCATCATCACCAAAAGGATCGAGCGGTTCCTGTCCTGTGTGCCATCCGACTGGGGCGAGGGATGGGAACATGTGACGATCGGAGTCACCTGCGAGAACCAGGCGATGGCCGACCGCCGGCTCCGGGTCTTCGACAGTCTTCCTGTCAGGCATAAGTACATCATCTGCGAACCCCTGCTCGGCCCGGTGGATATTTCCCGCTGGCTGAACCGATCGGTTGAATCGGTGGTGGCGGGTGGAGAATCGGGCGGGGAGGCGCGGCCGTGTCATTACGACTGGGTGCTGGCGCTGCGCGATCAGTGCCGCGTGGCCGGGGTTGCCTTTCACTTCAAGCAGACGGGTGCGAAATTCGTCAAGGATGGACGCCTCTGGACCATCCCGAGAAGGAAGCAGCATAGCCAGGCGGCCCGGGCGGGCATCGATTTACCGGTCCGCCTGTAACCGGGTTTTACATGGCCAATCTCCTCTTCACGAATGCCACCACTTCCTCCATCGCCTCCGTCGCCTCGGGGAACATAGGAGCCAGGAGCGGGTAACAGTGGACCTGTCTTTCGCCGGGCTGCCAGGTGACATCGACCCCGGCTTCTTTCGCTTTTTGCGCGAATCTCGCGCCATCGTCGAATAGTTCGTCGTCGGTGCCTGCGTTGAGGTAGAGTGGGGGCAGCCCGGCCGGGTTACCGAAGAGGGGCGAGACAAACGGATCGGCCGGGTCGTGGTTGCCGGCATAGTGACGGCTGAATACTGTCCACGAATTCATCGGAGCGAGCGAATACCGGTTTTTTGTATGGTACGAGTCGCCCGAACAGGTGAGGTCGGTCCACGGCGAAAGGGCTACAGCCCCTGCCGGCAGGGCGATCGCCCGTTCTTTCAGGGCGAGAAGCAGGGCCAGGGTCAGTCCGCCCCCGGCCGATTCACCGGCGACCAGGATATGGTGCGGCAGGAACCCGGAATTCAGCAGTGCGGAATAGACCGCCACCGAATCGTCCAGTGCGGCCGGATAAGGGTGCTCGGGGGCGAGACGGTATTCGTACACCAGGCAGGTAACGCCGCATCGCAGGGCAAATTTGGCCACAATGCCCCGGTGATCGCTGCACGACCCCGACACGTACCCTCCACCGTGCACATACAGGATCACCCGGGCTGGGTCGGAACCGGCGGGGATGAGCCACTCCGCTTTGATGCCGCGGATCTCCTCCGGTTTTACGGTCACTCCGTCGGGGATCTTCCCAAACCGGGCGGCTCCCTGTTCGCATTGTTCGCGGAAGGCAGCGATGGAGGAATCCATCGTAAAAACCTCTTTTCGGCATTTTCCCTGCATCAGGTGCCGGTTGCGTAACAGGAAGTTTATGATCTTGCTTTTCGTGCTGGGCATGGGGAGATCGGTTCAGTAAAGATGAATGATGCAAAGCTACGCAATTCGTGCGGGAAAAAGGCAGGTCACGTGTCACATGTTACTGTTTCGCACATGGCACCTGGGCCTTGTGGTTTAGAACCCATTGAAAAAATCCATCCTGACAACTTTATCCATTTCTTAGATTGTTGTTCACATGCCTTAAGAAAGATGAATTTTATCGAAATTTACAATAAATTATTTGGACCCTGAGTTATCTGTACTTATCTTTGTCTAGTTTAGTGGCGATGCAAATGTCTGATTAGTTGTCTGGCAAGATGTCCCGCGATCTGTTAAACATAAAGATTGATCCTTATGAAACCAGAGCTTCATCGAGAATACCCTCACCTGCTATTTGGAAAACATTGGGACTTGTCGGATACATCATGGCTTTTATTGGGACAGTGTGAGGCATATGTCAATGCGATCAACAGTACCCCGATCCTTCCTCATCATTATGCTGAACTAATGAATGTTGCCTTACTGAAAGGAGCTCAGGCAACCACAGCAATTGAAGGAAACACCCTTTCGGATGAAGAAATTCAGAAAATGATGACAGGTCAAAAGTTGCCGCCAAGTAAAGAATATCAGGAAATTGAGGTGCGGAATATTCTTGATGCTCTGAATGGGTTGCTTAATGAAGTTGTCGAGGATAAGGTTGATCATTTCTTTACAATTGAACTTATAAAACGGTTTCATAAAATGGTTGGTAAGGATTTGGGCGAGCATTTTGAAGCCATTCCCGGGAGTTTGCGAAATAATGAAGTGGTCGTTGGTACATATAGATGCCCTGACCACAGGGATGTTCCTGTATTACTTGAAAGGTTCTGTCGCTGGATTCAGGAAGAATTTCGATTTGGACAAAAAGTTCAGTCGTTTGGAGAAATCCTGATCCAGGCCACGGTTTCACATATATACATTGAATGGATACATCCTTTTAGTGATGGAAACGGACGTACTGGAAGACTTTTGGAATTTTATATCCTGCTTCGGGGTGGGAATCCGGATATTGCTTCCCATATACTTTCCAACTACTATAATCTAACACGTCCTGAATATTACAGACAGATTGAGAAAGCAAGGGAAAACAGGGATTTGACATGTTTTATTGACTATGCTTTATTAGGATTTAGAGATGGTTTGGAACAAACACTTGGTATTATCCAAAAAAGCCAGTTTGAAAACACATGGCAAAAGCTGATCTATGATAAATTCGATCTGATCAGATCATCCACCAGAGAGGATGTCTTTAAAAGACAAAGGACATTAGCCTTAGAATTTCCATTTGATAAAGGACTATCTGTTTCTGAAATCTCTGTTTTGACAGTTCAACTTGCCAGGATTTATGCTAATTTTAGCGAAAAGACCATCCAGAGAGACATCGAAAAACTTATTGAACTCGAACTGGTGAAAAAGGTTGAAGATAAATACTATGCCAACACCGTAATTTTGACCAGCATGTTTGCGAACCGGAAACCGAAAATCATAAATTAGAACCTTGATGAAAAAAATCGCGCTGCTATCATGGCTTTTTTCCCACCTCGCCCTTCAGATCTTCGCGCAGTCATCGCAGTTCACCTCCGATTCACCCCGCTGCAAGGGCGATACCATCCACTTTTATCCCGCTAGTCCTGGCGGGACCATCCTGTCCGAGACCTGGGATTTTGGCGACGGGACCGTCACCACCTACCTGCCGCCGGTCTCCTTCCCGGTGTACGCGGTGCATCTCTTTCCCTGGGCGGGTTTTTACAGCGTATCGAGGACGGTTACCTTCACAGGAGGACCGGTATCATCGACGCTGAATGTCTGGGTCAACGCCCCGCCGGTCGCAGCGTTTATGGCCATGTACACCGCCACATGCGAGGACCAGCCGGTCCATTTTACTGATTTTTCAGTCTCGAACGGAATGGGTGTTATCAACCAATGGAAATGGGAATACGGCGACGGCACTCCGCCTCTGATCGCGGTCTGGCCGACGAATCTGAACTTCGACCATACCTTCGCCAACTCCGGGACGTACCCCGTGATCCTGACGGTGACGGACAATAACGGTTGTTTCGATTCGGTGATGCACAGCGTAGCCATCTATCCAAATCCTGTCCCGGTGATCTCGGGCGAGGACACCCTTTGCAGGGGTGCACAGGGGGTGATCTACCAGACCGACGCAGGCATGACGGGCTACCAGTGGACGGTTTCGCCCGGCGGCGTCATTCAGTCGGGGGCGGGAACCCAGGCCATTTCCGTCAACTGGCCGTCAGCCGGGAATCAGTGGGTCGCCGTTTCCTATACCTCCCCGTCGGGGTGTGCCGCTGCCACCCCTACCGTATTGCCGGTTTCCATCGCAATACCTCCGGACTCGCTGAACCAGTTGACCAATGTGACGGTGGGAACAGGCCAGTCGTTTTGCGGCGATGCGGGTCTGACGCTTCTCCTGGCG
>DAONFN010000116.1:5467-8500 GCA_035403625.1 Bacteroidales bacterium | reverse complement strand
AATTCACGGTTTTCACAGCAAATATCCGGTATTTATCCGAAATAATCTTACTTTTGTTGCTCCGATCGGACTGTAACTACAACAACGATATCTAATCCACAAAATTTTAATTCATTATGAAATATCCAGTGGAAATCCGTTCATGTAACCCATGAATGATCTCAATGGACATTTCATGTGATCACTCATTAAAAATTTCGAAGACATGAAAAAAGACAGTGCGGTTTTCAAGGTCATTAAAGAGGAGTTGCACCGGCAAACCAGCGGTATCGAGCTGATCGCCTCGGAAAATTTCGTCAGCGACCAGGTGCTCAAGGCGATGGGATCGTGCATGACGAACAAGTACGCTGAAGGATACCCCGGTAAGCGGTATTACGGCGGATGCCAGAATGTGGATGTCACCGAGCAGTTGGCCATCGACCGGGCCAAGGAGCTTTTCAACGCCGAATGGGTAAATGTTCAGCCTCATTCGGGCGCCCAGGCCAACATGGCGGTGCTGATGACCTGCCTCAAGCCGGGCGACACGTTCATGGGGCTCGACCTCGCCCACGGTGGACATCTTTCGCACGGCTCGCCGGTCAACTCATCAGGGATCCTTTACAAAGCCGTCGGTTACCAGGTGGAACAGGAAACCGGGCAGATCGATTACGACAAGATGGAAGAAAAGGCGCTGGCCATCCGCCCGAAGCTTCTCATCGCAGGGGCTTCCGCCTATTCGCGCGACTGGGACTACAAACGGATGAGGCAGATCGCCGACCAGATCGGCGCCATCCTGATGGCCGACATCGCCCACCCTGCCGGTCTCATTGCCCGCGGCCTGCTCAACGACCCCCTGCCCTATTGCCATGTGGTGACCACCACCACCCACAAAACCCTGCGCGGGCCCCGCGGCGGTATGATTCTGATAGGCAAGGATTTCCAAAACCCCTGGAAACTTACCACCCCCAAAGGCGAGATTAAAATGATGTCGCAACTGCTCGACTCGGCCGTTTTCCCCGGCGTTCAGGGAGGTCCGCTGGAACACGTCATCGCCGCCAAAGCGGTCTCCTTCTTCGAAGCGCTGTCCGACGAGTACATGGACTACGTGCTCCAGGTTCGGAAAAATGCGCAAGCCATGGCGAAGGCCTTCACCGACAAGGGCTACCATGTCATTTCGGGCGGAACCGACAACCACCTGATGCTCATCGACCTCCGTACCAAATTCCCCGATCTCACCGGGAAACAGGTTGAAAACACCCTCGTCAAAGCCGACATCACGGTCAACAAGAACATGGTGCCGTTCGACAGTCGCTCCCCTTTCCAAACATCCGGTCTCAGGGTAGGCACACCGGCCATCACCACCCGCGGACTGAAGGAGCGTCACATGCCCAAGATCGTCAACCTGATCGACGAAGTGCTTAGCGACATCAATGACGAAGCTAAAATTTTGAAAGTCAGGAAAAAAGTCAACGAAATGATGGCAGAACTGCCGCTGTTCGCTTATTGATGATCGCTTCATGAAACCCTCTTTCTGGTCAGGCACGCGAAATCTTCGTGGGAGGAACCGGGCGTCCCCGACGCCCAGCGAACCCTTACCCCGAAAGGGATGAAAAAATCGGCGAGGGTGATCGACTTCCTCAAAAAAAGGGGAGCGGTGGCCGACCTGATGATCTCGAGTCCTGCGGTGCGGGCGCTGGAAACCGCCCGGCTCTTCGCCGCAGGCCTCGGGTATCCCCCCTCAAAGATCCGCACCGACCGTAAGATCTACGACGGTTATTACGACCGGATCCTCGACATCATCTACGGCACACCAAACGACGTAGAATCGCTGATGATCTTCGGGCACAACCCGACCATCACGCACCTGGCCAACCTCTTCCTGCACCCCGGGATCGACAACATGCCGACATCCTGTGTCGTCTGCCTTAGCTTTGATACCGGAAAATGGGAGGAGATCCCTGCGCATGAGGCCACCACCGATTTCATTGTTTATCCGAAAATGCTGAAGTGAGATGGCCGGAGGGAAGAAAGTCCCGATCCTGAACCGTGACCTGAACTGGCTCTATTTCAACGGCCGTGTGCTTCAGGAAGCCGCCGATCCCAGGAATCCCCTGCTGGAACGGCTCCGGTTCCTCGGAATTTTCTCCAACAACCGCGATGAGTTCTTCCGCGTCCGCGTCGCCACCCTCAACCGGATGCTGCATGTCGAGCACATGCGCTACGACACCCCGATCAACCCCAAGAAGGCGCTCCAGGAGATCAACGCGCTGGTTCAGCAGCAGGAAAGGGAGTTCATGCAGATCTACGGGGAGATCGTTAGCGACCTGGCCCGGCACCATATCTTCATCGTGAATGAGAAACAGCTTTCCCCGGGACAGGGAGAACTGGTTCGGAAGTACTTCCGCGAACAGGTCCGGGTATCCCTGTTCCCGATCATGATCAGCAGCCTGCGCGACATGTCGTCGCTTCGTGACAAATCGATCTACCTGGCCGTGGTGCTGGGCAGCAAGGACGGAACATTGAAACAGAACTGCGCCCTGATCGAGCTTCCCACGAAAACCATCTCACGGTTCTTTATCCTCCCGGCGGAAGGGACGAAACGCTACATCATCCTCCTCGACGACATCATCCGTTATTGCCTCTCCGAGATATTCTCGGTGTTCGGCTATGACACCTTCTCTGCCTTTACCGTGAAATTCACACGCGATGCGGAGATCGACATCGATACCGATGTGTCGAAAAGCTTCCTGGAAGTGATGACCGAAAGCCTCAAGCAACGCAAACGCGGGGTGCCCGTGCGCTTCGTGTACGACAATTCCATCCCATCCGACCTCCTCCGGACGATCACCAACCGGCTGGAGATCACCAAGGACGACCCGATCCGGGGCGGCGGAAGGTACCACAATTTCAAGGACTTCATGGGGTTCCCCAATCTCGGGCACCGCGAACTGGAGTATGAGCCGCTGGTGCCGCTCATGCACCGCGACCTCCCCCCCTACCGGAGCATACTGGCCTCCATCCGGCAAAAGGACATCATGCTCCACTACCCCTACC